>JBHIBU010000168.1:0-2857 GCA_046759245.1 Dehalococcoidia bacterium
TATCTTCGGGGCCAGCTCCCTCTTTATGGTCTCCACCTCAGGCAGCTCAGGCATTTTCGCTCTTTTTCGCCCTAGACGCTGTGGTAAGAAATCGCCAACCGCTATCGCTGCGCCATTTGCAAGGAGTGCCTCTTGCCCCTCACTCCAGCTCGCCCCAATTCCTGCCTGCCTTGGCCTCTACCTTGAGGGGAACGCTAAGTTTCATCGCCCCGGGCATGATCTCCCCCGCCAATCCCTTCAACTCCTCCAACTCCTCTTGAGGGACCTCGAAGACCAGCTCATCGTGAACCTGAAGGATCATCTTGCTCCTCAGCCCCCGCCTCCCCATCTCCCGATGAAGGTCGATCATCGCCACTTTGATGATGTCGGCAGAGGTGCCCTGGACGGGCATGTTTATCGCCATACGCTCCGCCGCTGCCCTCACCTGAGCATTGGGGGAGTTAATCTCCGGGATGTATCGCCTTCTGCCCAGAACAGTCTCAACATAGCCCCGCTCACGGACCTGGCTCTTTGTCGAGTCGATGTACTTTTTTATCCCGGGATGCTTTTCAAAATAGGTGCTAATAAACCGAGAGGCCTCCTCCCTGGAAAGCTCCGTGGCCTGCTCCAGCCCGTAGTCGCTCATCCCATAGATCACGCCGAAGTTCACCGTCTTCGCCACCCGTCGCATATCGGGCGTCACCTCCGCCGGGGGCACGCCAAAGACCTCAGAGGCGGTTACCCTATGGATATCCTCGTCACGCTTAAAAGCGGCAAGCAGCTGAGGGTCCTGGGAGAGGTGCGCCATCACCCTGAGGTCGATCTGGGAGTAGTCGGCACCGAGAAGGAGCCAGTCATCGCCAGCGACAAAGGCCTGCCTCACCTGCCGTCCCAACTCCCCGCGGATGGGGATATTTTGCAGATTGGGGTCGCTGGAGGAGAGTCGCCCCGTGGTGGTGCCCGTCTGATTGAAGCTGGTATGCACCCTCATGGTCGTGGGATTGATCAGGGCGGGGAGGGCATCGATATAGGTGGACTTCAGCTTCGTTAGCTGGCGATACTCCAGGAGCAGCTCGATAACCGGGTGAATGCCCTTAAGCCCCTCGAGGACAGAGGCATCGGTGGAATAGCCGCTCTTTGTCCTCCGCCCTCCGGGGAGCTTGAGCTCCTCGAAGAGGACGGCGCCCAATTGCTGAGTTGAGTTTATGTTAAATTTATGCCCAACGCAGTTATAGATCTCGGCCTCTAGCTTTATCATCCTATCGCCCAGGCTCTGGGACATCGCCCCCAGGGAATCTCTATCCAGCGCCACCCCGTTTCTTTCCATAGCGAGGAGCACGGGAACCAGGGGCATCTCCAGCTCGGAGAAGAGATGCCAAAGCCCTTGCTCCCTCAACTCCGCCTCCAGCAATTCGGCCAGCCTCCCCGTGATGTCGGCGTCGGCGCAGGCATATTGAGCAGCGAAGGAGATGTCGACATAAGCCATAGAGGTCTGCTTTGCCCCCTTTCCAATGAGGTCGCTGATCGGGGTCATCTCGATGCCCAGCTTGCTGAAGGCGAGGGCCTTCAGCCCCAGGGCCTTCTCCCCCAGTAGATAGGCGGCGATCATGGTGTCGAAGCCCAGGTTCTCGAGCTCGATGCCATGCTCGGCAAGAACCATCGTGTCATACTTGCCGTTGTGGGCGATCTTGGCCATGCTTGGCTCCTCGATGAGGGGCCTGAGCCTTTGCAGAACCTGGGGCAAGGGGAGCTGGGTGCCCATCCTATGCCCCACCGGCACATAGTAGGCCTTTCCCGGCTCATAAGATAGGGAAATGCCCACCAGCTCAGCATACATGGGGTCCTTGCCTGTGGTCTCCAGGTCGATGACGAAGAAGGGGGCGGCAGAGAGCTGGGCAAGAAGTTGATCCAGACCCTCAGCGGTGTTGACGATGTTATAATCCCTCTCCAGCACCTCCTCTTTGACTGCGGGAACCCTTTCATCCACCACCTTTTTCCCCTCGATGCCCAGATCCCGGAGCTTTCCCAGGAGACTGGTGAACTCCAGCTCCCGAAAGAGCGCCACCACCTTTCCGCGATCGAAGGGGGAGAGGGCGCCGGCATCGAGGTCGAGGGTGATTGGGACATCGGTAACGATGGTGGCCAGCCTCTTGCCCTGCTGCGCCGCTTCTTCGCCCTCTTTCAATGCCTGCTGCACCTTGGCGGGAGCCACCTCGTCGATATGCTCATAGATTTCTTCCACGCTGCCGAACTGCTGGAGCAGCTTCAGCGCCGTCTTCTCTCCGACGCCCGGGACGCCGGGGATTTTGTCCGAGGGGTCGCCTTTCAGTCCCTTCAGGTCAGCGATTTGAGGGGGGCTGATGCCATATTTCTCCGCTACCCTTTCCTCATCGTAGATCACGGTATCGCTGAAGGGCCTTGCCGGCCTGGGCGTGAGCACGCGCACACTGGGCGAGACGAGCTGCAATGTATCCATATCGCCGCTGACGATGATGGTATCGACCCCCTGAGCGCTCGCCTGACGGCAAAGGGTGCCCAGAATGTCGTCCGCCTCATAGCCCTCTACCTCAAAGCTGGGGATATTAAAGGCATCCACCAACTGGCGCACGCGGTGGAACTGAGCCTTTAGCTCCTCGGGAGCTGGGGGGCGCTGCGCCTTATAGCCCTCAAATTCGCGATGCCTGAAGGTTGGCGCAGGGTAGTCGAAGGCAACAGCATAATGGGTCGGCTTAAGCTCGGCGAGAACCTTTAACACCATGCTGGCAAAGCCATAGACTGCCCCGGTCATCTCCCCGGTCTTGGTCACCGCCAGTGGAGGCAGGGCGTGAAAGGCGCGATGCACCAGGGCATTGCCATCGAAGAGGATAAGTAAATTTTC
>JBHIBU010000169.1:0-2793 GCA_046759245.1 Dehalococcoidia bacterium
TATCGATGCCCTCCTGGGCGCCGCCGCCCTGGGGGACATCGGCACCCATTTCCCCGATAGCGACCCTCAATATAAAGATATCTCCAGCATAGTGCTTCTCCGCCGTGCTGGTGAGATGCTTCATCATGGCTATAAGATCGAAAATATCGATGCCACCATCCTTTGCGAGCGGCCCAAGCTGGCCCCTTACATCGATGAGATGCGCCAGAATGTCAGCGATGCCCTGGGCATCGAGAGGGGTCGGGTCTCGGTGAAGGCCACAACCTCGGCGAGCCTGGGCTTCGCTGGCAGGGGGGAGGGCATCGCCGCCCATGCGGTGGCTTTTATTGAGGGGCGCAAAGATGAAGGTCTATAACACCCCTTCAGGGCGAAAAGAGGATTTCACCCCCGCCGACCCGGTTAGGATGTATGTCTGCGGGGTCACCCCTTATAGCGAATGCCACATCGGGCACGCCATGAGCTACATTGTCTTCGATGTCATCAGGCGCTACCTTGAGTTTCGCGGCTATCGGGTGAGGCACGTGCAGAACTTCACCGATGTCGACGACAAGATCATCGCCCGCGCCAGTCAATCGGGCATCTCCGCCAAGGAACTTGCTGAGGGATTGATCTCCCAGTATTTCGCTGATATGGACGCCTTAAACATAAAGAGGGCCGATGTCTATCCCAGGGCTACCGAGGAGGTCCCCAAGATCATCGAGGTCATCGATAGTTTAATACAAAAAGGGTGCGCCTATCAGGTGGGAGGCGATGTCTATTTTCGGGTGGCAAGCTTCCCCGATTATGGAAAGCTTAGCCATCGTGCTACCGATGAGATGATCTCCACCGAGGAGGCAGGGGGTAAGGAGCAGCCTATGGATTTTGCCCTGTGGAAGGCGGCGAAGCCGGGGGAGCCTTGCTGGGAGAGCCCCTGGGGTCTGGGGAGGCCAGGCTGGCACATCGAGTGCAGCGCCATGTCCCTGAAATACCTGGGTGAGACCCTGGATATACACGGCGGCGGGCAGGACCTCATCTTCCCCCACCATGAGAACGAGATCGCCCAGTCGGAAGCGTTCACCGGGGTCAGCCCTTTCGTCAGATATTGGCTTCACAACGGTCTAATGCAGCTCGGCGAGGAGAAAATGAGCAAGTCGCTGGGGAATCTGATTACCGTTAAGGAGGCCCTCGACCGCTATAGCGCCGATGCCCTGAGGCTCTTTGTGTTAAGCTCCCACTACCGAAGCCCACTCACTTATACTGAGGAGGGACTGGAGGCAGCGCAGAGGGGGGTGGGGAGGCTGAGCCTAGCGGCGCATCGTCAGGGCGGCGATGGCCCGACGGCGGTCGAGGTTGAAGATTACCGCCAGCGTTTCCTGGAGGCCATGGATGACGACTTCAATACCGCCCAGGCCATCGCCGCCCTCTTCGACCTGGCTCGGGAGATCAATCGAGCAGCGGAGGAAGGGCATTTCATAAAGGAGGCCAAGATAACCCTTAAAGTGCTGGCGGATGTACTGGGATTGCAGCTGGTGCCTCCTCAGTTCATTATGGAGGTAGACACTTACACAGTAGAGAGCAAGTTGCGTGAGCTGTCAGATCACATTCGAGAGGAGCTTATAGCAGCGGGACAAGGAGGCCTTATCCATGAACTCGATGGGGTCGAGTCGCTATTGATGAAGGACATCATTGACCGCTTGCTTGCTCTTCGGAGCGGGCTCAGGACGAAAAAGCAATGGGCACTAGCCGATAAGATTCGTGCCGAGCTGGCTGAGCTGGGGATAGCTCTTGAGGACACCCCTCAGGGGACAATCTGGAGATATAGGAGGTGAGCTTATGAAGACTGTGGAGTATTTGGCCTTCGTTTTCATTGGTGCTGGCATTCTGAGGCTCATCGGCTACCTCGCCAGAGCTTTCTTCACAGACCCCGCGCTCCCTATTGTGGTCAGGGTTTTGGCCGGGATAGCTGCAGTGGGCTTCGTTTTGCTCCTGGGATATTTGGGCTGGGATAGGATCCAGAAGGCACGCAAGGAGCCTACTGACATCAAGGAGGCGAAGCATTGATCATCGTAACCTCAGATCACATAGAGGGGAAGAGGATCGTCAGGACCCTGGGCATGGTCAAGGGCAGCACCATCAGGGCAAGGCACATAGGAAGGGATATTGCCGCTGGACTGCGCAGCATCGTTGGCGGTGAGATCACCGAATACACCAGGTTGATGGCTCAGGCCAGGGAGGAGGCCATTCAGAGGATGGCCAGGCAGGCTGAGGAAATGGGTGCCAACGCCATCCTGGACACCAGGTTTGTCACCTCAATGGTGATGAGCGGGGCCTCTGAGCTTTTGGTTTATGGCACCGCCGTGGTGGTGGAGTGAACTCTGTTGAGGAAGCAAAAGGGGTCCTCCTCAAGATAGACACGAAGTGAGCATAGGCTCTGCCGCCGCTTATAGGAGGGACAGGGCCAGACCTCGCCATCCGGCTTTATATAGCAAAGCCCTCGTGCCACCCATGCCTTGACCTTATTTAGAGGGAAAGTTTCCTTCACTCTTTCTCCTCCTATGCAGCTTCAAAGTCATTATGGTCACTTCATCGCCAACCTTTGCCTGGACTAGGGCAGCGGCGTTGCCGTTCTTCAGCGATATCTCCAGATTGCCGCTGCTGCCGATGATGGCCAGCAGCTCCTCCCCCTCAGCATAGGACGGGCTTAAACCCTCTATGAAATGACCGGCAACATCGATGAAGAGGTTGCCCTTGGGGAGGTCCTCCCTCCTGATATCGGTAATCAGATTGCCAAAGCGGTCGATGTGAAGGATGTGA
>JBHIBU010000170.1:0-2783 GCA_046759245.1 Dehalococcoidia bacterium
GATCTCGTCGCCAACCTTGACCACTTCCTCCACGCTGGGAACCCGATAGTCGGCAAGCTCACTGATATGAACCATCCCCTCCTTGCCCGGGAGGATCTCGACAAAGGCGCCGAAGTTGGTGACCCGGGTCACCCTCCCCGTATAGATGCCGCCAACCTCAACCTCTCTGGTGATGCTCTCGATGATCTTGATCGCCTTTTGCGCCCCCTCCTCGCTGGCTGAGCCGATGAGTATGGTGCCATCGTTTTCGATGTCTATAGTGGTCTTGGTCTCCTCGATGATCGACCTGATCATTTTACCGCCTGGTCCGATAACGGTGCCTATCCTATCGGGGTCGATGGTTATCTTATACATCCTGGGTGCGTATTTACTGAGCTCGGGGCGGCTGGCGCTTATGGTTTGGCTCATCCTGTCGAGGATAAAGAGGCGGGCATCATGGGCCTGGCTCAGCGCCCTCTCTATGACCTCGTAGGCCAGCCCCTTGAGCTTGGTGTCCATCTGAAGGGCGGTGATCCCCTGGGCGGTCCCCGCCACCTTGAAATCCATATCGCCATAGGCATCCTCGAGACCTTCGATATCGGTGAGCAGGGCATAGCGATCATCACCGCTGATCACCCCCATGGCCACCCCTGCTACGGAGGTCTTGATGGGGACTCCGGCATCCATCAGCGAAAGGCTGCTGGCGCAAACGCTGGCCATGGAGGTCGAGCCGTTGGAGCTAAGCACCTCGGAAACGAGGCGAATGGTATAGGGGAAATCCTCCTCGCTGGGGAGAACCGGAGAAAGAGCGCGCTCCACCAGGGCGCCGTGCCCGATCTCCCTCCTCCCCGGCCCAACAATGCGCCTCACCTCGCCAACGGAGTAAGGGGGGAAATTGTAGTGGTGCATAAATCGCTTTGTCCCCTCCTGACTGATGGTATCGATGAGCTGCTCCCTCCCCACCGAGGCCAGGGTAGTGCTGGTAAAAACCTGGGTCCCGCCGCGGGTAAAAAGCCCCGAGCCATGGGTGCAGGGAAGAAAGCCAACCTCACTGTCGATAGGGCGAACCTCGGTTAGCTGGCGACCGTTGGCACGACCTCCCTTTTCCAGGATTTGCGACCTCAACTCCGCCTTTAACCGGGACTCAAGGACGGAAAGGATCGCGGGCAAGGGGAAACTCTCCTCCAGCCTCCGGGACAGCTCCTCCTTAAGGGCGGACAGGGCTTCCTCACGCTCCGCCCTCGGTTTATAGATCAACTCAGCGAGCCTGCCTTCAAGGATGGAGGAGACCGCCCCCTCCACCTCCGGGCCCACCTCGCTGACCCTGAAATCCATTTTGGGCTTGCCACAGGCCTCTTGAAGCTGGCGCTGTAACTGGATGATCCCTTGGATCGCCTCCTGCCCAAATTTTAGGGCATCGATGATAAGGCTCTCCGGCACCTCCCTTGCACCGGACTCCACCATAACCACAGCATCGCTGGTGCCGGCGATAACGAGGTCCAGTGTGCTATCGTTGAGTTGAGTGAAGGTGGGGTTGAGCACCAGCTTCCCCTCGAGGCAACCAACACGAACGGCGCCCACAGGACCAGCGAAGGGAATGTCGGAGAGCGCTAGCGCCGCTGAGGCACCAATTATCGCCAGAAGGTCTGGGTCGTTCTCTTGATCCGCAGAAAGAACGGTGATGATGACCTGGAGCTCGTTGCGGAAACCCTTGGGAAAGAGGGGACGGAGCGAGCGGTCGGTGAGCCGATCGGCGAGGATTGCATCCTGACTGGGGCGCCCCTCCCTTCTGAAGAAGCTCCCCGGGATCTTGCCTACGGCATAGTGCCTTTCCTCATAGTCCACAGTGAGGGGCAGAAAATCTACCCCCTCCCTCGGCTCGCTTGAGACACAGGCAGTGACCAACACCATGGTATCCCCATAGCGCACCGTGACCGCCCCATTTGCCTGGGCGGCAAGCTTACCAGCCTCGATAATAAGGGCCCCATCACCCACCATGCACTGAAAGATTTGTGTCATAATTCGTTTACCCCCATTCTAGAAGGCCCTTACTTTCGTAGACCAAGCCTGGCAATAAGCGCACGATAGCGCTGGGCATCCAGCCTGCTCAGGTAAGCCAGTTGCCTCTGCCTTTGCCCCACTAGCTTCATGAGTCCGCGCCGAGTGTGCTCATCATGACGATGAACCCTCAAGTGCTCCGTTAGCCGATTTATCCTCTCAGTGAGGAGGGCAATCTGAACCTCCGGGGAACCGGTGTCCTCTTCGTGAACCTGAAACTCTTTTAAGATGGCCTTCTTCTTATCTTTTTCCATTCCAGAAGCAGCATTATAGCATAACCGAGGCTCGGTGTAAATGAAATTTCCAAGATTTTAGCACGATTAGCAGAATAAATCTGAGGCGGCCACCCAACAGCGCAGGCAGAAAGACCTGACTTTTTATAGCAGGGGTTATACTGGACTAAAAATAAAGAAAGGAGGTGAAAAATGTCTGAACAACAGGTGAATCGGGCGCATCCCACACCGGATTCCCTGTTCGAGTTGGGACTGGCACTACCGCGGATGCCTCCGCTCTCGGTCTCTTTCCACTGTAATTAACAACACCGCCCCTCTCCTCTTCAGAATAGGGGCGGTGTTGCTTCGTACGCAGAACCTTCTCCTTCACCAGCCTATAAGACCGAAGGTAGTGAAGGCTATTTTATTATGGGAACCAGCGACCGACAACACCGTAGTTGATAAACATAAATATGGGCCAACCTACAGTGATGACAACAACGGGAATAAGAAGGTACCAGGCAAGGAGCTTGG
>JBHIBU010000171.1:0-2693 GCA_046759245.1 Dehalococcoidia bacterium
GGCACTTATAGCTCCATCTTTATTGCCAGCCAGCTACTTATCGTCTGGGAGAATAAAGAGATCGGCAGGCTCCTTAGGCGGATACTGTTCAGGCGGGTGCCTGTCAGAGGTGGCTAGATGCTCAAAACCAGGACCGGTGCTGCTGGGCTTTCCGTCTTTTCCAACACCTTGCTCATCCTGCTCAAGGTGGCCGCAGGGATCTTAAGTGGCAGCATCAGCATTATCGCCGAGGCGATTCACAGTGGCATCGACCTTGTGGCTGCGGGCATCGCCTTCATTGGCTTGCGGATTGCCGGCAGGCCAGCGGATAGGGAGCACCCCTTTGGTCATGGCAAGGCGGAGAATATCAGTGGCACCGTAGAGGCTGGCCTGATCTTCGTCGCCGCTGCCTTCATCATTTATGAAGCGACGAAAAGAATCGTGGTCGGGGCAGCGGTTGAGTACCTGAGTATTGGGATCGGGGTAATGACAGTGTCTATAGTGGTGAACATCCTTGTTTCCAGGCATCTGCTCCGGGTTGCCAGGGAAACGGATTCTATAGCGCTGGAGGCGGATGCTCGCCATCTCACCACAGACGTCTATACCTCGCTGGGTGTGCTGGGCGGGCTGGTTTTAGTGCGAATAACGGGGCTTAATATTCTCGACCCCATTATTGCTCTCGGCGTGGTTCTCTTTATCCTAAAGACAGCCTATGATATAACGAGGAGAGCCTTCCCACCCCTCATCGATGTCAGGCTACCTGAGGAGGAGGAGGCACTGATTGCGTCTAGCATCATTGAGCATTATGGGGAGCTTTTGGGCTTCCATGAGCTGCGCACCAGAAAGGTAGGCAGGGAGCGACAAATCGACCTCCATCTGGTAGTAGCCAAGGAAGTCAGCGTGGAGGAGGCCCATAGCCTCTGTGACCACCTGGAGAGCGATATTAAAAGGAAGCTCCCCTACGCAACGGTGACGATCCACATTGAGCCTTGCGAGATGGCATGCCAGCAATGTCCCAGTTCCCAATGTCCCTGGGCCAAGGAAAGATAGGGCCTTTTTAGCTCAGTTTGTGAATCTCCTTTATCTCCTGAAGAAGCCTATCGATAGGTGGTAGCGCCCCGACGCGGGGAGACTCGCCCAGGGGGTCGACGATCTCTTCATTCCCCAGGAGCACATCCAAAGTAGCCCTTACCGAGGAGGCAAGCGCCGCCAAATTGTAACCCCCCTCTAGGGCGAGAACGATTCTGCCATCGGAAAGCTCCTCGGCAAGCCTCTTTATAGTACGAATCATCTGGGCAAAGCCGGTTACGCTTAGTTGCATCAGAGATATCTGATCGGCCCAATGGGCGTCATAGCCAGCGGAGACCAATATGAGCTGAGGACCGAAGCGCCTCGCCACCGGGGCAAGTATCTCCTCAAAGACCCTCAAGTAATCGCCATCGCCACACCAGGCGGGTAGCGGGACATTAACTATGGAACCCTCAGCCACCCCTGCCCCTATTTCATCAAGGCGACCTGTCCCGGGGTAGAAGGGGTATTGATGGCTGGAGAAGAAAAGGACATTGGGGTCGTTGTAGAAGGTGTCCTGGGTTCCGTTGCCATGATGGACATCGAAGTCAATGATAAGGATGCGCTCAAGCTGGTAGCTATCAATGGCGTGCTGGGCAGCGATAGCGATGTTGTTGAAAAGGCAGAAACCCATAGCCTCCCAACGCATGGCGTGATGCCCCGGGGGCCTCACCAGGGCGAAGGCACTTTGCACCTCCCCGCTCATCACCGCATCAACAGCTTCGATTGCACCGCCAGCGGCGTGGAGCGCCACATTATAGGAGGCTGGCGAAGCTACGGTATCGGCATCAAGCCAACCGCCACCCCTTGCAGCAAAGGCCTCCACATAGGAGATGAACCCCATGGAGTGCACCAGGGAAAGCTCATCCAAAGAGGCAGCACGCGGGGGAAGAGGGGTGAGCTGTCCCATAGTGTTAGCCTCCTCCAGGTGAGCAATGATTGCGCTCAGCCTGGCAGCTTTCTCCACGTGGTGCCCGGTATCGTGCTCCAGATAGATAGGGTCATAGACCAGTCCTACTGCCAAGGCTCCTCCTTTCCCATCGATGATAGCAGAGACAGCACCGCCAGGCAAGGAAGCCGATTGCCCCCGGGGGGTGCCTGTGATATACTCGTGAAACAAATACAAAACCCGATAGGGAAGGAAAATGCCCCTCGACCTTGCCCAGGTCTTAGCCCAGATAAAAGGGCTGGCGGCGAGACTTAAGGAGGGCGAAAAAGGAAGAGAGGAGCACCTGGAGCTCGCTCTGAAGACGCTCTCCTCTGCCGAAATCGAGTCCCTGAGGGAGAAGATCGTCGCCAGCAAGACCACCTGGCTGGTCGCTGGATTAGTGCGGGGGCTTGATGAACGCTACGATGCCCCGCCTTGCCCCGAGGAGTTCACCGTCGTCGCCAGCGATGGCTCCCATATCGATATCGACCGCCACAGTTCAGTGCGGTGTTATCTGATCAATATCGGCAGCGCCCTTCTCCATTACGGGGAGAACCCCGATGCCTTTCTCCATAGCGAGCCGGCCCTCTTTTTTGGCGATGACCTCGCCATCGTGGACCCGGCTGGTAGGGAGGAGCCTATCGAGGGGGCTCTCCTCGGGGTCAAGCGCAGCGTGGAGGAGTGCCTGATGCTGGCAAGGCTTGCCCGGGACCTCCCC
>JBHIBU010000172.1:0-2683 GCA_046759245.1 Dehalococcoidia bacterium
GGGGTGGACTTCATCGAGGTCAAGACGGGCCGGTTCCGCCTCAGCGAGGACGAAAGGAAGCTGCGGGAGCTCATCGAGGCGGGGCGGGTGAACTACGTCCCGCTGACTGTGGAGCGCATCGGCATCACCGAAGAGGTGGACACGGAGGAGTAGGGGGGGAAGGAGAAATGAGTATTCAGGTTTCGTTTGCGGATAATATAACTCAAAAACTTATAGCGACCTTGGCGAGCAAACTGCCCCACGCTGATGATTTGAAATTGGCTGTCGCCTTCGTTAGCGCGTCAGGGCTTTCCCTTATCGAACCATATCTCCAGCAGTGTATACAGAGGGATGGACGGGCGGAGTTTTTAGTGGGGCTTGATTTGCTCACCACAGAACCCAAAGCGCTAAAGATATTACACGAGATGTCTCAAGCGGGGCTTCCTGTCACCTGCTTCTGCTACAGCGACCCCTCGCGGCCGAGCGCTTCAATTTATCACCCAAAGCTTTATTTAATTGCTGCCGAAGATGAAGTAACAATCGTGATAGGCTCGTCAAACCTGACAAAAGGGGGATTGAAAGACAACGTAGAAATCAATGCAGTTGTCCAAGCCAAACGGGACGATGAAATCGTATCTGACATCTATGCGGTTTACAACAGCCTGAAGTTTCAGCAGCCTCGTGTGGAACCTGACGCCGAGTTTATCAGCCTTTATGAAGCGCTCCACCACGTGGTTGAAAGGAGAAGCAGCGAAGCCCTTAAAGACAGCGAGACCAAAGAGCTTATGCAACGATTTAATGACAAGATAGGGACACTACGCAGACCAAAACCAACAGTAGGTGACCTCTTTGGCTGGCAGAAGATTGTTTTTGAAAGGCTTCCAACTGGCACCTTCAAAACTAGCGACATCTACACCTTCGAGCGGGAGTTTCAGCGGTTCTACCCAGAAAACAGGAATATCGAGGCAAAAATCAGGCAAATCCTACAGCAATTAAGGGACTTGGGGCTAATCGAACACCCCGCTACAAATCAATGGGAGAGAAAGCAATAATGGAGAGCAATAACGACTTTAATGATGATTTAGTAGAAGAATACGTCCCTGCTGAGGCTGTGGTTATAGCAGCGCAAATATACCGGAGTCACTTGCCTCCCTATTTACAGGAGTCTTGGCAAAAAGGAAAGGGCAAATGGTATGAAGACTGGCTTCGGGAACAATTGGATACGCTGGTAATAAGCGAACTGTGTGATGACCCATTACGGCTAGCAGAACTGGAAGACCTACAGGATATGGTAAGTCTGGTATTCGGCATATTTGGTGCTTCCTTTCGCCTTCTTGATCACATAGGAATGCACCTACGAGGGCAAACTTTTGGACAGTATGAGGTATTGCCAGAGGATGAGGAACTCCTTCGAGACCTGTGCAAGAGATTTTTGCGAACAAAGCAGCTTGACTTGAACCCCTTTGGCGGTCTATTTCCAGATGAAAACGAATAAAAAGACTTGCGCAAAGCCATGCCACCATTCAAGCAAGATCGTGTCAGATTTCGGAGCCGCCGGTGACAGCCATGCACGAAGTACGCCTTGGCTCTTGAGGGTACATAGGACAAACCGCCATGACCGATAAACCCCGCATCCCCCCCGGCCAGACCCTCGCCGAGGACTTTCCCGTCCTCCACGTGGGGCCCGTCCCCCCCTTCGACCCCGCCTCCTGGGACCTCCGGGTGGAGGGGGAGGTGGAGAGCCCCCTCCGCCTTACCTGGCCGCAGTTCCTGGCCCTCCCGAGCACGGTGAGCGTGAGCGACTTCCACTGCGTCACGGGGTGGAGCCGGCTGGACAACCGCTGGCAGGGGGTCCTCTTCAAGGACATCGCCGCCCTCGCCCGCCCCAGCCCCCAGGCCCGCTTTGTTACCATCGAGGCCGAGTACGGCTACACCACCAGCCTGCCCCTGGCCGAGCTCATGGAGGAGGATGTTATCCTGGCCTACAGGCACGACGGCCGGGACCTGGAGCCCATCCACGGCGGCCCCCTGAGGCTGGTGGTGCCCAAGAAGTACGCCTACAAGGCCGCCAAGTGGGTTCGCGCCCTTCGCTTCACCGCCGAGCAGGAGCTGGGGTTCTGGGAGGGGCAGGGCTATTCCAACACCGCCGACCCCTGGACCGAGGATAGGTATAGCTGACCATGCCACCCTTTAAGATCGTCTCGGATTTCGGAGCTACCGGGGATCAGCCCCAGGCGGTGGATAGGCTTGTCCAGGGGCTGGAGACGGGCTATGGCCATCAGACGCTGCTGGGGGTTACCGGCAGCGGCAAGACCTTCACCATGGCCAACATCATCGAGAGGGTGCAAAGACCAACCCTGGTCCTGTCCCACAACAAGACCCTCGCCGCCCAGCTTGCCACCGAGCTCAAGGAGTTCTTCCCCGATAACGCCGTGGAATACTTCGTCAGCTACTACGACTACTACCAGCCTGAGGCTTACCTGCCACGCACCGACACCTATATCGAGAAGGAGATAGATATAAACGAGGAGATTGACAAGCTGCGCCATGCCGCCACCCGTGCCCTTTTTGAGCGGCGTGACGTGGTTATCGTCGCCTCGGTGTCCTGTATCTACGGACTGGGTGAACCTGAGGAATACCGCAGCTTTGTCCTGAGCCTCAAGCGGGGGGCTAACTACAACCGGCAAAAGCTCCTCCGCCAGCT
>JBHIBU010000173.1:0-2662 GCA_046759245.1 Dehalococcoidia bacterium
TCATTTTTGCTACCCTTTGCTTCGGAGGCATATTTGCATCGCTTGCCAGAGGTAAGATACGATAAAAGGGTGGATTGGAGCCCGAATCCTGGTTGGACCTCAATGAGTACCGCCGTGCGCCAGTGCAAGGCTGAAAGTTGGTGAGTTTATGACCTCAGTATAGGGAGGGCGTTGTGGAGGGATGGTGCTCGCTGAGCTGGGGTGAGCGGGGCACGCCCCGTCCCTCCCCATAGGCATTGGTGGCAGGAGCCGCTTGCCTCTGCCGTGGAGGCTCGCCTTGACAGACACCCCCAGATGTTGTAGCATAAGGCTGAGCCGTGGAAGACATTTGAATCTAAGTAAGTTGCCGGATCTGTGTTAAAGTCTAGACCACAGTAAAGGTTCATAATCCCCACGTTTGTTTTTTCCCTCATACCCCAGTGTTACCCCGAAGCTGGCCGCAGCTTTCCTCCGCTAACCCCCCCTAAAATTCCCTCCTCGATAGCCACAGTCCGATAGTGGCTCTGGAGCGACGGCTCACGGGAAGGGAGCTCGTGAGACCTATGAGAATGGCGTCTTCGAGGGTGTGTGGGACGTTGGTGGATTCGGTGCTTGAAGCGAAGGCGGCTTTGTCAACCTGGTGCCGATTGAAGCCTCTCTAAGCCAGTGCTATCCCTGCTTGCTTAGGAGGGTGAACGTTCGATCTTATTTAGCAGTTAGGTTTGACCGATGGCAGGAATTGCAGGAATAGGGGCAGGCAAGGCAGACCTGGAAGGTATGCTCCAGAGGTTGAAGTATAGGGGGCCTCGTGAAACCTGGCTCAGCCCGGAGCAGTATCTGAGGTTGGGCTGCTGCTTGCTGCCCCCCGAGATGATGCCCAAGCCCAGGGCCTATGCCCGCCAAGGGGCCAGGGTCGCCGTTCTGGATGGCCATGTTTACGACACGGAAGGCAGAAGGTTCGCCGATGCCGAGCTGGTGCTTTCCCTGTATGAGAGACATGGCCCTCAATTTGTCGAGGCCCTGGATGGCGATTTCGCCTGCGCCATCGCCGATGGCGATGAGCTGATCCTAGCTCGGGATGCGGTGGGCTTAAAGCCCCTATATTACAGCCAGCGGGATGGGGAATTCTACTTTGCCTCCGAGGCCAAGGCCCTTTGCCCTGTGGCCGACGATATCAAAGAATTTCCCCCGCAGCATATGTACACCTCGACGCTGGGTTTCCGGGGATATACCCCTGGGGTTGAAGAGACCCCCGATTTCGATACCCCAGAGCAGGCGGCTCGGATTCTCGTGGAGCTGCTCGAGCATGCGGTTGAGAAGCGGATGGCCGATGGCGTGCCTGAGGGGGTGCTGCTCAGCGGCGGGCTGGACAGCAGCATCATCGCCTGCCTGGCCAGGGAATGTCGCCCCGACCTCAAGACCTTCACCGTGGGCCTGGGCGATGGGGAGGACCGGGAGCGCGCCACGGAGGTAGCGCGCTATCTGGGAACCAAGCATCACGAATACATATATACCGAACGGGAAATAATTGAGGTGCTACCCCAGGTCATCTATTGCCTGGAGTCCTTCGAAGAGGACTGCGTGAGGGGGGCGGTAGCTAACTACTTCGCGGCTAGGCTGGCGGTACAGCACGTCGGCTGCGTCCTCACCGGGGAAGGTTCCGACGAATTCCTTGGCGGCTACCACGAATTGAAGACGGCCGAGGACGAGGCGGAACTACAAAGGATGATGGACCGGCTAATTGCCGTGGCCTATAACACCGGGCTACAACGACTGGACCGGATGATGGCCGCCCATTCCCTGGAGTTTCGCACCCCCTTCCTCGATCGGGCGGTGACCGACTTCTGCCGCAAGATACCAGCAAAGTGGAAGGTCTATGGCCCGGAGCAGGTGGAAAAGTGGATCCTGCGCCGGGCGTTCTCCGGACGCCTTCCCGAGCACATCGTGTGGCGAGTCAAACGCCCCTTCGCCGCAGGGGCGGGGTCGTCCGCCATCATGGGCCCTCTGGCTGAAAGGCTGGTCTCAAGCTCGGACTTCATGGGGCATCGGCAGACGGAGGAGGGGCTGAGGCTTAATTCAGCGGAGGAGTTGCATTACTATCGAATCTTCAAGGGCAGCTTTCCCCAGCCGACCCTGTCCCGCCTGGTGGCGAGGTGGGACCCGGCAAAGGGGAGTTTCGCTCGGAACGGGGAGTTCCATGGTCAAAGCGATCAAAGACTTCGAGATAGAGATAGACAGGGATGAGGTGTGTCGTTGTCTGGGTTACAGAAGGGACCAGGGCCCCAACTCATCCATCTCGTCGCTGATAGGTGAGGAGATAGACAAGGCCTACGAACTCATCCGGCCATCGTGCTTTTACCAGCTCATGGAGGTGAGACAGGTGCGCCGCCCCCGGGTTATCCTGGAGGATGGCCTGGTGATAACCAGCGAGGTCTTGAGCCGTGTGCTATCCCGCTGTCAGCAGGTGGCCTTCTTCCTGGTCAATATAGGCCAGAGCCTGGAGGAGAGGGTGGCCCAATTGATGAACGAGGGGCAGATGCTGAAGGCCACCATACTCGATGCCATAGGCTCGGAGGCGGCGGAGAAGACGGCTTGCTATCTTGAGGATAAAGTTCGAGAGCTTGCCACCTCGAATGGCGCTGAGATAACGCTGCGCTATAGCCCTGGCTATTGCGATTGGGAT
>JBHIBU010000174.1:0-2626 GCA_046759245.1 Dehalococcoidia bacterium
CCAATGCCCAGCCCCTCTAGCTGTCGGGACTGCGCCAAGTGTGTCCTCGCCTGCCCGTTGAAAGCGATTCACCTGAACTGAAGCCAACTTTGAGAGGTACAGAGCATGATTGGACTTCGGTAGGCGACGCGCTCACTACGAGGGCTGGTGCCAACAGTGGGGGTCTTGGGCCATGGCATCGCCGGAGGCATAGTAGGCAGCGGCTCTACAGCCACCGCAAAGATACCGGTATTCACAGACCTCACATTTGCCCTTCAGCCTTCTTCTGTCTCTCAGGGCTTTCAGCAAGGGAGCGTCTTTCCATGTGTCGCTCAGTCTTTCCCTTCTCAAGTCACCTATCTCAATTCTCAGTCCGACGCAGGGTATTACCTTGCCCGAAGGCGTTATGGCGCAGCCCAGTATCCCCGCAGCGCATCCTAGCCCTACTGCCGGCTTATAGGGGTCAACGCAGGCTTCCTTCGCTGCCGAGTTGACCAGGACCATATGAGGGTTCTCCGACCATACGTTGCCAAGCTGGCTTTGTTTTTGGGACAGATATTCATACATTCTTTGTCGCTGCTCCGCGGATAATGTTAGATGCGAACTTTGGTGACCTTCACTTGGGGCAATGAAGGCCCCGGCTTCGAAGACGTCTGCCCCCAAATCGAGAGCCAGCTCGATCATTTGCGGGAGTTCATCGTAATTCCGCCTGTGAATCGTAGCCGCGATACCAACACTGGTAAAGCCTAGATCGAGGCACTTTGTTATCCCCTTTAAAGCCCTTTCATAGGAGCCTTTCCCTCTCAGGTAGTCATGGGTTTCAGCGCTGGCACCATCTAGGCTCACCTGAATCTGGGAAAACCCCACATCCTTCAATTGCTCGGCGCGTTCCTCGAGAAAGTAGCCGTTGGTCTGTAATGACAGCGATAGAGAGCTGGCGGCATGTCTTGCAATCTCCAACAGGTCCTCCCTGAGCAAGGGCTCTCCGCCGGAGAAAAGTAGCGACTCGACACCTGAGTCTGTTATGTTATCTACGATATGGCAGGCCTGTAGTGTATCGAGCTCATCGGGCAGCCGCTTTCCTACATCGGGCAGGAAACAGTGCCTGCAACGCAGGTTACAATCATTGGTAATCTCCCACGTCACGTGACGCGGTCTGCCTTCGAATTGGCCTATTCTGCTTTCGAACTTGTGCTGAGTAACGTCTAGGATATCCTCTGCGGCAAGGTTCTCCTCCATAGCCACCTCCTTTAGCTTATCGCCTGAGCCATCAGCATACATTTTACCCCCAGCGAGCTACCGTGTCAACGAGTGACCAAAAGGGGTGACATCAGCCGAAGTGTATTGACAAGCAAATATTTTGTGCTATAGTTCCCATTGACGACGTGCCCATTGGAGCGGATGAAGTATCCAGGGTTGAAGCAGTGCACCTGCACTGTAGCGCAGTGGGAGAGGCGCTTATAAGTCATTATGTATACCTGGCCTGTCTACATGGTAAGGGAGCGGATGAGTCCCGGTGGGCTTCGCGGACTTCAAATCCGTCGGGGGGCATGGAAATGTCTTCGGTGGGTTCGACTCCCATGCGCTCCCGCCAAGGTTTTGCTTAACACTCTTTAGGCGATGGACAAGGCGAGGGCAGCCTATCGGCCGATTTACACCGTTACCACTCTGTCTGCTGCAACCACCCTCTCAGCAGCTTCCTTAGGGTTGGTGAACTTGGCATTCTTGCCTTCAAGGTCCGCCTCAGTCACCCCACGGGCGACAGAGCAGCCCCCTCAGACATAGATGGTGACCTTGTTTCCAATGGTTTTAGCCATTATGTCCTTTAGCGGCGGCCAGCCCATGGGAACAACACTGTTGATCACTGCATCCTTCATAAGGACCACAGCATCCCCGAAAAGGCTGATCTCCGCTTCGTGGCCAGCATCCACAGCACCATTGGCCAATATGAAGGGAAACACCGATTTCGTCGGATTCTCAGAACCGTTAGAACCCATGTATAGAATCTTTGCCATAGTCCCTCCTTTCCAGTTTTTTGACAGGCTGCCCTCGCCGCAACCCGCTAGTTTATTGTGGTAGCTAACCAGCCACAGGCTTGAAGGCCCTTATAGTCACGCCGAGCGTACCAAACCGGGAGGCGGAGTCTTGCCCTTTAGCTCCAGCAAAGACATCGAGATGAGAATACCTCTCCACCCTCTCAAAACCGGCTCCCCTGATAACCGCTACGTGCTCTGCCTCCAGCAGAGCCCCGGCTATTCAGCCAGTCCACAGGTCGATGTCTTTCTTGGCCTCATCAGGCACAGCCCTCTGCACAATGATGTCGGCGATCATGAGCCGCCCACCCGGCTTCAATACCCGGTAAAGCTCCCGGTAGACCGCCTCCTTGTCGGGGCAAAGGTTGATGACCCCATTGCTAATAACCACGTCTGCGGATCCGTCCTCTAGCGGCATGTCTTCAGTCAGACCCTCTCGGAACTCGGCGTTGCCGATCCCCAGGGAGTCCGCATTGCGGCGGGCCTTTTCCAGCATCTCCGGGGTCATGTCTACACCGATAACACGCCCTCTGGGGCCAACCTTCATGGCTGCGATGAGGGCATCGAAGCCAGCGCCACAACCCACGTCAACGACCTGCTCTCCTTCGTCGATA
>JBHIBU010000175.1:0-2600 GCA_046759245.1 Dehalococcoidia bacterium
GATGTCTGGTTCAGCGAAGAGAGCCTTTTCCACCAGGGGCAATATGATAGGGCGATGTCCCTCCTCAGTGAGAAGGGCTATACCGGTGAAAAGGAGGGGGCGACCTGGTTTGTTTCTACCGCCCTCGGTGAGGACAAGGACAATGTGCTGGTGAGGAGCGATGGCTCCCCTACCTACTTCGCCTCCGATATTGCCTACCACTATAACAAATTCATCGAGAGGGGCTTCGCCAGGGTGATCAATATTTGGGGTGCGGACCATCAGGGTCATGTCTCCCGGATGAAGGCGGTGGTAAGCGCTCTAGGGACCGACCCGGAAAGGCTCCAGATCATCATCTCCCAGATGGTCACCCTAAAACGTGGCGAATCAGTGCTTCGGCTATCGAAACGCAGCGGAGAGTTGATCACCCTCAGGGAGCTTGTGGAGGAGGTTGGTGCTGATGCCTGCCGCTTCTTCTTTCTCTCTCGCTCCGCCGATAGCCAGATGGACTTCGACCTGGAACTGGCAAAAAGGCAGTCGGCGGACAACCCCGTCTATTACATTCAATATGCCCACGCCCGCATCGCCAGCATCCTTCGCCTTGCCCAGGAAAGGGGGATCGACTATAGAGGGGGGGATGTCTCCCTGCTCACCACCGAGCCTGAGTTGACCCTGATCAGAAAGATGCTCCAGCTGCCGGAGGTGATGGAGATGGTAGCATCAACCTTAGAACCCCACCATCTCTCCTATTACGCCACGAACATCGCCACCATTTTCCACGACTTCTACGAAAAGTGTCGCGTCATCTCCCCAGATGAGGCGCTCACCTGGGCTCGACTGAAGCTGGTTGAGGCGGCAAAGATCGTCCTCGCCAAAACCCTCCGCCTCATGGGGATGACCTCCCCTGACAGGATGTAACCAGCTCCATCTCGTCTTGCCTAGCTTCCTCTCCGCATAGAATATCCTCTTGACTTTGTTGACGAAAAGAAGTAATTTATGATACCATAAAGAGGAAGTGTGGATGCCTCCAGGGTAAGAGGTTGAGGCTAATTTTCGGCTGGAGGTGGCAGGATGAACGCCAGTGATGGATTGAGAATGAGTGCCTGGAAATATGCGGAGAAAACGGCGGCGGTTTTCTTTGAGAAACGATGCACCTATGCAGAGCTCGACCAAAGGGTGAACCGCCTCGCAAATGGGCTTCTGGAAAGGGGATTTAAGAGGGGAGACAAGATAGCTTATATGCTATATAACAGCATGGAGGGGCTGGAGATCATCCAGGCCTTGCTCAGGGCCGGGATCACCTTGGTTCCCATCAATTACCGCCTCAGTCCCGACCATATGGAATACATCATCAACCATTGTGATGCCAGTTGCCTCTTCTTGGGTGCCGACCTGCTGGATAGCGTCAAACCGATGATGCCAAATCTCGTGAAAATCCCCCGGGAAAACTATATAATTATCGGCGATAAGGCTACCCGAGGGATGAGCAAATATGAGAATGTCCTATCCAGGTCGGATGAGAACCCTGAGGCGGACATAAGGCCAACGGATATCGCCTACGTAGCCTACACCTCGGGGACCACAGGGCTGCCCAAAGGTGTTGTTACCTCCAGTCGCGGCCTGATGAACAATATGAAGAACGCCCTGATGAGGGGCTATGGCAGGGCGGAAATCCACCCTGAGGAGAGGACCCTGTTGGTTCTCATGCCGCTGGTTCACTCTAACTCCATTTGGAGCACGACGATAACCTTTTGGTATGGGGGCGTCAACGTCGTCTACAGGTCGGGGGGCTTTGATGCGGAGGAGATCCTACAGATAATGGACCGGGAGAAGGTTACCACCTCTTCGGTAGTGCCCTACATGCTGGCTAAGGTCCTTGAGCTTCCTGAGGAAGTTCGCTCCAAATACGATGTGAGCACTGTCACTTCCATAGGAAGTGGGTCGGCGATGCTGTATCAAAGCGTCATCGATAAGATGTTCACTTACTTCCAGGGCATTAGGCTCAGCAATAGCTACGGGTCCTCCGAAACGGGGCCAGCCACCACGCTCAGGTATCAGGAGCTGGGCAAAAAGCCGGGAAGCATAGGAAGACCTATCCCCGGGGTAGAGGTGAAGGTCCTGGATAAGGAAGGAAAGGAATTGCCCCCGGGCGAGGTGGGCGAGATATGGATTAAGAGCGATATCGCCTTCGATGGGTACTACAAGGACCCCGAGAAGACGACCCGATCGAAACGGGGGGACTGGGCTTGGGCTGGCGACCTGGGATATACGGACGAGGAGGGGTACTTCTACCTGGCGGATAGGGGGGATGACATCATCGTGAGTGCTGGGGAGCATATCGCCCCTGCCGAGGTGGAGAATGTGATAGCGGGCTATCCCAAGGTAGAGGAGGTGGCTGTCATCGGCGTCCCCCACGCCAAATGGGGTCAGAGGGTGACTGCCTGCGTCAAGCTTAAGGATGGCGTGGTGTGCACTGAGGAGGAGATCATAGGGTTTTGTAAGGAGACGCTGCCGGGATTCAAGGTGCCCAAGGCCTGTGACTTTGTTACCGAGTTCCCTACAACCCTTACCGGGAAAATCTTGAAGAGGGTGCTCAGGGAGGAATACAAGAAGAAGGCTCG
>JBHIBU010000176.1:0-2592 GCA_046759245.1 Dehalococcoidia bacterium
AACGGAGCATAAAAAGCAAAAAGGGCTCTATGAGGCTTTTAGGTTACAAAAGACATGTTGGAACAATCCGAGTCAGCCTAAAGGTCGAGAGGGGAAAATGAGCAGAAGAAATATTCTGACGCTGGTGGGCATAGCTTTGCTGGTTGCCTTCGCCTCCTGGGTGACAATAACCCACACGATCCGCCTACCCGTTATCGGTGAGCGGGAAGGGATGGTTTTGGGGCTGGACCTCAGTGGGGGCACTCACCTGGTATATGAAGCCGACTTCACCGGCATTGCGGAAGGCGACCGGGCAGCCCGCCTTGAGGGCGCCAAGCAGATTATCGAGAAGCGAGTCAACGCCTATGGCGTCTCAGAGCCGGTGATTCAAACAATGGGCGCCAGCCGCATCTCCATCCAGCTACCTGGGGTTACCGACATCGATGAGGCTAAAGACCTGGTGGGCAAGACCGCAGAGCTTATTTTCCGGGAGCAGGCCACGATCGGGAGCACCTCCATCGCAGCAGCGGTAAATGCGGGGGATACGCAGATTGCTGTTGATGATGTTACAGATTTTGCTGTTGAAGACGTCCTCGCGATTGGCTCCGGGGAAACAGGAGAGGCCAAAACGATAAAAGCCGTGGACGAGGCCAGCGATACTATCACCGTAGACTCTGGGTTTGCCTATGCTCACGCTATTGACGAGCCGGTTACCAATCTGTGGATCACAGCGGTGGGAACAATCGATGGCCAGGAAAAAGCACTCACCGGTGCTTACCTCACGCCAAATACCTATATAGATATAAATCCTCAGACCGCTGAGCCTGTGGTCACCTTTGAATGGGATGCGACGGGTGCCGAGCTCTTCTCCCAGATCACGGGGCGCCTCATTGGGCAGCCCTTGGGCATCTTCCTCGATGAGGAGCTCATCTCGGCGCCGACAGTCCAGTCGCAGATCAGGGAGAGCGGCATTATCACCGGCCTCACCATGGGCGAGGCGCAGAGGCTATCGATCCAACTGAACACAGGGGCGCTGCCCGTTCCCCTCACCGCCATTCAGGAGCAGACCGTGGATGCCATCCTTGGTGCCGACTCCCTAAACAAGAGCCTGGTGGCAGGGATGATCGGGCTGGTGCTGGTTCTCCTGTTCATGATGACTTACTATCGCCTTCCCGGCGTTCTGGCAAGCATCGCCCTGATCATCTACGCCGCCATATTGCTCACCATCTTCAAGCTAGTTCCGGTAACCCTAACCCTGGCGGGGATCGCTGCCTTGATCCTTTCCATAGGGATGGCCGTTGACGCCAACATCCTCATCTTCGAGAGGACGAAGGAGGAGATAAGGGGGGGAAAGAGCCTGAGGGCTGCTATTGAGACAGGCTTTAGCCGCGCCTGGCCCTCGATCCGCGATAGCAATGTTTCCACCTTCATTATCTGTGCCATTCTCTATTGGTTTGGGAGCAGGTTTGGCGCTGCCCCGGTGATGGGTTTTGCGCTGACCCTTTTCATTGGCGTCGCGGTAAGCATGTTCTCCGCGATCATCATTACCAGAACCTTTCTGCGCACTATTGTGGTTACACCCCTGGCAAGGAGTGTCTCGTTATTTCGACCATAGGAGTTTTTCGAACTTTACGAAGCATATTTTTAAGCGGTTTATGACAGATGAGAACAAGGCGCTTTAGAACAAAAGGGGCGAAAAGAGCGAAAAAGTGATTAATTTCGTGGGCACAAGAAAGTGGTATTTCATCTTTTCGGGGTTGATTATCCTCGCCGGGGTCGTCTCCCTGATCGCCTTTGGTCTCAAGGGTGGGATCGAGTTCACCAGCGGCTCGATGATGACCATAAGATTTGAGCAGCCGGTGGAGCAGGCGGAGCTGCGTGAGGAGATGACGAACCTGGGCCATGGCGATGCTATCATTCAACGCACTGGGGAGGGTGATTTCCTAATTCGCACCGGAGAGCTGGCGGCGGAGGAAAGGGACCCAGTCACCGGAGAGGTGATCACGCCTTCAGAGAGGGCGATATTGGAGGAGGCGCTGGAGGAGAGGTTCGGGCCGCTTACCGTCCTTGACTTCTATGCTGTCTCTCCTATCATCGCTGCCGAGATCGGGCGCAATGCCTCGATTGCGGTAGCGGCTGCTGCGCTTGGCGTCCTGCTTTACATTACATTGGCCTTCCGCAGGCTGACGAGGCCCTTCCGCTTCGGCGTCTGCGCTATCGGGGCTCTGGTCCATGATGTGTTGATTGTATTGGGCATTTTCTCTCTTCTGGGCGTGTTCTTCGATATAGAGATCAATGCCATGTTCATCGCCGGCATTCTCACCGTGATCGGCTATAGCGTCAATGATACCATCGTTGTTTTCGACCGCATCCGCGAGAACGTAGCTAAAAACCCCGCTGGCAGTTTGGAGACCACGATCAACAATAGCATTATGGAGAGCCTGGGACGTTCCCTTAACACCAGCTTAACTGGCCTATTTGTCCTGCTCGCCCTGTTCCTCTTTGGCGGGGTGACCATCCACAACTTCATCCTTGTCCTGTTAATCGGTGTCATCACTGGCACTTATAGCTCCATCTTTATTGCCAGCCAGCTACTTATCGTCTGGGAGAATA
>JBHIBU010000177.1:0-2574 GCA_046759245.1 Dehalococcoidia bacterium
AGCGGACAAGGACCACCGAGCCAGCTAAGCATAATCTGATCGTCCCCGTGGAGACCAAGGAGGAGGCAATAACGATGGCGGCGGCTCTACACTTTTACCCCGCTGCTATTTCAGACATCCAGGTACCTCATCTGGAAACCTATATTGACTGGCATGACACATATTTTGGCGAGTATCCCGACGATATCCATAAGTTCGTCAGGGGCCCCCTGGAGCTGGGGCTGAGATTTAAGGCACGCTTGATCAGAATATTGGCAGAAAAAGGATGGGAAACGGGTCGCCTGGTATTGCTCCAAGCAAGGCATCCAGATGGGAGGCTAATGAGCTTTGAAGAGTATAGGAAGGAGTATAGCGCCTGTGATGGCAGAGCGCTAACACAGCTTCCTCATAGGTTGAAAGCCAAGCAGGGAGGTACGTAATGAGCGTTAAACAACCCGTAGAACTGGCGAGCTATATCAAGGGCAAAAGGAACGTGCTTCTTTTAACCGGCGCTTTATGCGATGAGGTGGAATTTGATGGCAAGAAATTGCTGGATTATGCTGCCGAAATCGCCAACAAGATAAAAACGCCGGTTGCCGCCACAGGAAATACTGCTCTAGGCTTAAAGGCGAGGGGCATCGAAACTGCGAAGAAAAAGGTTGTCGCTGAAATAGTGAATTCCATGCGTTACCCTTGGCTAGAGCCCATAATGGAGGAGAAGCCCGAGCTGCTGGTGTTTATTGGCTATAGCCCGGCGCAAGCGGCGAGCCTGGCCTCGACGGTGAAGGACGGTGAGACCGTGGTCTTGGGCAATACCTACGTGGCGGAAGCTACTTACTCGCTACCCGATGCCTCTGCTTCGTGGGCACAGTGGCGCCAGCACCTGGAGCAGCTAATTCAATATCTCTAGTGAATAGATATGGCTGAACAGAATAGTATGCGTGACAAGAGGAGGATAAGAGAGGGGGACTTCCGGCATTACGTATTCGCACGCGAAGAGGTGCTCAAGGGCACGGAGAAGTGGCTCGAGTATGTGGGTTACGAGGTACAGCCCATATCACCTGTAGGGTCGGTGCAACCAGATTTCCATGCCAAACGGCAGGCAGACGAAGGCACTTATGAGGTGATGGGTATAGTCCGCGAGAGCATGGATGAGACTGAGGACGCGTTGACTGAACTCAAAGGCCTCAAAAGTACCTTCGGGGAAAATGCCGATTATGTGCTTGTGTTCCCCCCGATAAATGAATATCCATTGTTGGAAGTCCTGCTTGCCGATAAAGGCAGGTTGTGGTACGAGTTTAAGGACCAGGACTTCATGCTCTGGATGCAAAATCCTGATGACGAGACCACCTGGTGTTTCGTGGGGGCGGCACGGGATACTCGTTTTAACGATTATTTTGTGTTAAGCGATGTGCCCATAGACTTTTTTATCTCTCAGCGGCTTACTCAACTGCTACTGGCCGAAGAGGAGGAAGAGTGAGCAGAGGAGGGTGATGCCTTGGGTCTCGCCCAATTGGTTTGCACTGGTTGCAGCTGCTTATGTGATGACGTCAAGATCGATATTGACGGAAACCGCATCGTAAGGATCGAGGAAGCGTGTGTTAGGGGTGCGTCTTTGTTTTACGCTGGCGATGATCTTGAGCGGCGTGCCCCTTTCTCAGTAGGCGGAAGCGAGGTCCATTTAGAAAAGGCGCTAGAGAAGGCAGCGCACCTACTTCGTGAAGCGCAGAGACCGCTCATTTTTGGGCTGGATAGCTGCACGCTGGAGGCTCAAGCAATGGGCATTGCCCTTGCCCAGGCCCTGGGGGCGGTGACTGACGATACCTCCTCCTTTTGCCAGGGCGCTGTAGTCCAAGGGATCCTCGATGGTAACATTCCTACTTGTTCCTTCCCTGTGGTCAAAAATACCGATCTGCTTTTCTACTGGGGTTGTAATCCTTACCATTCTCACCCCAGACATATTGCCAAATTCTCCTATTATGCTTACGACAGATGGGATGAAGCGGGTTGGGTACCCAGGGTAGTGAACAGTTGTGTCGAAGTTAGAGATACTCAGACAACTGCTTTGTGTCACCCAGTTTTTAAGGTGGAGCCTGGGGGGGACGGGGATTTCATTGGCAAGATTCTGGCGGCAGCAAGAGGCGGGGAGGAGACCGAGGAGACCAAGGCCTTTCTTGCCCTAATAAGCAATTCTGCCTTTTGCGTCATCTATGTTGGGTTAGGCCTGATCTACGCTCTCGATCATGACCTCAGCCTGTTCACAGAAATGTTGACTGAGTTGAGCCGCTGGACTCGCTTCGCGGTGATTCCCATGATAGGACATTTTAACACGTTGGGGTTCAACCACTCGCTACATGAAAAGACAGGTTACATCAACAAGGTGAGCTTTGCCGATGGCATTTCCCACGGCGATCAGTTCTCGTTCCTTGAACAAATAAGAAACCGTGTTCCGGACTGTGTATTGATTGTGGGCTCAGACCCCTTTTCAAGTCAGCCCCGCTCTCTGATGAGGAACCTGGAAGGGGTGCCCATTATCTGTCTCGACCCTTTTGTTACTTCCACCACAATGGCTGCTGAGGTAGTATTTGGAACAGC
>JBHIBU010000178.1:0-2550 GCA_046759245.1 Dehalococcoidia bacterium
GCCAGCCGCCCTTGCGACGATGAGGGGGTGCCCAGCCAGAGGACGGCTCTCATTGAAGGGGGGGTGGTGGCAAACTTCCTTTATGACCTGCAAACCGCCGCCCTCGCCGCTAGCCGGAGCACAGGCAGCGGCAACAGGGCTCGGGGGGGCATGCCAAGCCCAGCGGTGAGCGCGCTGGTGATTGAAGAGGTGGATACCCCCTTTGAGGAAATGATCCGAGACATGAGGGAGGGTCTGGTCATTGATACGCTCATCGGGGCAGAGCAGGGAAACGTTTTGGGGGGCGAGTTCAGTGGCAACGTTCTCCTTGGATACAAGGTGGAAGGGGGTGAGATTGTGGGGCGAGTAAAAGATACCATGGTTTCAGGGAATATCTACCATGCCTTGAAGGAGTTGGTTGCTATTGGGCGTGAAGCAAAGTGGGTTGGCGGTGTCCTTAAGGCCCCCGCCCTTTATTGCCCCAGTTTGGCGGTGGCAAGTAAAGGATAAAGATGGAGGCTCTCCTTTGTATCTGAAGAGGTACCTAGATGAGCTAAGCCACGGGGACAACCCCCTGGTTTCCTCAAAGCTAGCCAACCTTTCAGCCCTTTCCCCAGAGGAGCTAAAACTTTTTCTGGAGGAATGGGCAAAAATGGGTGTTGACCGGCAAAGGCAGATTGTGAGTAAACTTGTCGAGCTTGCCGACGAGAACCCGAGCCTCAACTTCGATGACATCTTTCGTGCCTTTCTTCTAGATCCCGATGAAGTAGTACGGGCAAAGTCCATCGAAGGCTTGTGGGAGTGTGAGAATCGCTCCCTTATCGACCCCCTCATCGCCCTGCTCAGGGAAGATAGCAAAGAATGTGTCCGTGCCGCTGCTGCTGTGGCGCTGGGCAGGTTTGCCCTGCTCGCTGAACTGGAGAAACTGCGCCCCGAGGATGGTGTAAAGGTGCAAAGTGCTTTGCTTTCTGCTATCGAGGACCGCAGAGAGCAGCTTGAGGTGAAGCGGCGGGCCATAGAAGCTGTCGCCCCTATTAACTTGCCGAAAGTAAAGGATATCATTCATCAAGCCTATAAGAGCGATGATTCCAGAACGAGAGCCAGCGCTCTCTATGCCATGGGGAGGAATGGCGACTCCACCTGGCTTCCCATTCTGGTTAAGGAGCTGAGCAGCCTCGATGCAGAGATGCGCTTTGAAGCGGCAGGGGCCTGTGGTGAGCTTGGTGATGAGGCGGCTGTCCCCCATCTTGTCAGGCTTATCGATGACATCGATAGTCAGGTTAAATGCTGCGCAATAGTAGCGCTAGAACAAATCGGGGGTAGTGAAGCGGAAGAGGCATTGCGTAAATGCCTGGATCACCCCGACGAGCAAATTCGCGAAGCAGCAGAGGAGGCCTTGGAGGAACTGGGCGTTGACAGGGAGCCCTTCTCCTTCAGGTTTGAATCTTGAGACCACCTCTAAGCCAGCGTTGACAACCCGATAGCTGAGGTGTTTAGGTGCTGAAAGGTCGAAAGGTGGTGCTGCGGGAAAAAAGATTGGAGGACGCTGCCAACGACTATGCATGGCGCTGCGATGATGAACTTGCTCGTCTTGATGCCACACTTCCTCTGAGGACCTCCTTCAAGTCGTATTTAGCTGACTATGCCGCTGAGCTCAGCTCTCCTAGCCAGCGAAAATGCCGCTTTGCCATTGAGAGCCTAGAGGGAAAGCATATAGGCAACCTCATGTACTATGATATCGATGAGGCTACGAGGGAGGCGGAGTTGGGGATCATGATCGGAGACCGTGATTACTGGGAGCAGGGTTATGGCACCAATGCCATCACCATCGTGCTAGACCATATTTTTAGCACGACAAGGCTGGAGAGAATCTACCTAAACACCCTTGGCTGGAACATCAGGGCACAAAGGTGCTTTGAGAAATGCGGCTTTGTCCCCTGTGGGCAGGTGAGAAGGTATGGCGATACCTTCATAGTCATGGAGATATATCGAAGCCGGTGGCAGACGTTGCAAAAGGAAGCGAGCAGTGCCACCTGAGATAGCTATAGTGGCTGGCTATTAATTTAGCGGCTGAGGCGGCAGTCGCCAGGCCTCAGCCGCAGAGTTCAGGTCATAGTTTGCTTTAGCCCTTTGGAGCTGCAGGCGGCGCTGGGTTCACCAGACCATGGCACAATGACTTTGGGAGGATGTCCGCCAATGCATCTAGGTTCCATGGTTTGTCTGTGTAGATGCTCCGCCACGGCTCCGGCTTGGGGAGGATAGATATCTGTCCCGTGCCGCAGATAAAATCACAGCCGTTTACGTCGGCGGCCTCATCGGTGCACAGCCAGACGACGAGGGGTGATACATCCCCTGGCTCCATCTGGGTGACATCGACGAGCATATCTAGTGATGCCCCCATCGCCCGAGCCTTCTCCATAGCGGCGCGCAGCTCAGGGGTATCGGTCATCCTCGTCCGAGCACGGGGGCGAATAGCATTGCAGGTAACCCCATATTTTCCCATGTCTAAGGCTACCGTCCTGGTGAAGCCAACAACGCCCTCCTTGACGGCACTGTAATTTGCCTGCCCCA
>JBHIBU010000179.1:0-2529 GCA_046759245.1 Dehalococcoidia bacterium
AGAAAAAAACAAAGGGGGGATATTATGACCTACTTGCCTGATGTATACAAAAAATTTCAGCAGCAATTTCCTGGAATAGCCAAAGCTTATGACGAGCTAGCCCTCGGCTGTCACCACTGGGGGGCGCTAGACGAAAAGACGCGGAGACAGATAAAACTAGGTATCGCCATCGGACTGAATTCAGAAGGGGGGGTAAGGTCTCATACCCGCCCACACTGTTATCTGGGTAGCCGGGGTGAAGCCAGTAGCTGTTGTGGAGTCGCTGCCCCTGGATAAAGCAGGCGATGGGCGCATCCTAGTGAATCAGAACTTAGAGGCCCCAGGGCTATCCTAACTCATGTGAGCTACTCACTCCTGAGGAACTCACGGCCGCAGCCGTCGCAGGTAACCCTGTCGTCAATGGAAAGCATCTCTAGCTCTTCACCGCAGTGCGGGCACGGGAAAAGCTCCAGCGCAACCGCAGCACGGTCCATATCCGTCTGGGCAACATGCGCCATTCCATGGTCAAAGACCGGCTTAGACTCCTCCGTGTGCATAGGGGCCTCCTTTTTCGGCTTCTCTATTAACCAAGCTTAACTCCCCGATAAAGCCCTGTCAATCCCCGGGAAACCTCCCTATTGCTGGCTTGGGGGGACCAGAGGTGCTATAATAACCTTGTTTTTGGCTTCTTATGAACTACCAAGAGGCCCCGGACTATATTCTGAGCTCTCCCGAGCAGTCAGGTCTCAGCCACTGGCTTGATAAGGGCTGGAGGGCAGCAGGCGGTGGAGAGCACCCTCTGGGCGTTGTCAGCGGACAGCGGCTTGGCGGTACTACCATCCTAGTGCTCCTGGGGCCAAAGAATAGGGTCGGCGCCAGGTATTTCCAGATATTTCTTGTTGGCGACCAGGGCCAGGTCAGTCAGCAGCCAGTTGTGATCGGCCTGTACAACTCGGGGCCATACCCCAGCTATAACTGGGTGGAGATCATCAGCCTGGCTGAACATATAACCTTCGCCTCTTCAACGAAGGGTGAAGGCCGCATGTTGGATATTGGCCACACTGGGCTCGACCGGGAGCTGCTCAAACGCATTGCTGATTTGATTCCGCCGGGCGGCCACATGATGATCGAGTACGATAGCCCGGGACAGCGGGAGACGGCACGCTCTCTGGGGCTTGGCGTCCCTGCGGCAGCAACACCTTTAGGCTACCTGCTGTACTCCATCGGCTGTGGGGCAGGTTTCAAGGACTGGCATTTCGCTGAGGGCGGAAGCGAGGGGTCGCGAAAGCTTCAGGGATACAAGCCCCTGAATGAAAGCCATGCCCGGGAAAGTGCCCGTGACCTGGCACGGGGCCTACTGGAGTTCCTCAATAGACCTCTGGACCCCGGCCGTGCCGATATGGAGGAACCGGCCCGGCAGCGGGCGGTGGAGATCCTAAGCCATATAGACGTCAACGACGGTGATCTTCGCCAGGCAATACAGAGGGCCTTGCATGGCACCGAGAGAGGACTACCGTGAAAGGAGGTTGAAGATGGCAAAGAGGCGCATGGACGCCGTCGATGCCCTGAAGCTGGCCATTGAAAGGCAAAGGGGAGCAAACAAGTTCTATCGCCAGGCAGCTGACATGACCGAAGACCCCAATGGCGAAAGGGCTTTCAAGTGGCTGGCCAAGGAGGAGTTGAGGCATTTAGCCAAGCTCAGGCAGCAGCTCAGGTCTGTGCTGGCCAACAATAGGTGGCTGAAATGGAGGAGGGCGACTACTCCCATAGAGAGAAGGGAGTTCCCATCACCCTCCGAGGCCACTGTCACGGTCAAGGTAGGTGCCGGTGAGCGAGATGCCCTGCGCAGGCGATCCAAGCGGAGCGAGAGGCCATTGCCTTCTATCAGGAGGCTGAAGACAGCACACCCGACCTCCATGGCAAGACCATGTTCAGAGCGCTGGCCAGGGAGGAGGAGGGGCACCTGGCACTACTGGAGGAAGAGCTGGAGTGGATCACCAAATCCCGCAAATACTTCACGCTCCACAGGTTCACCCTGCGCGCTGATTAGCAGGCCTTCTTGAGTTTCAATCTAGCTTTTTTCCTCGTCCTCTTCGACAGGGTGGCAGCACCCACACTCGCAAGACCCGCTGTAGGTAGCGCAGGGCTCGCAACAGTATTTCACGCCCTCCTTCTCAAAGCCACCTTCCACTATGGTGCAGCCGCATACCGGACATAGTTGCTGGACCATCTCATTTCCCTCCTTCTGGCAACTGCTATCTGTCCTTGCCTAGAACCACGAAGTGAAGTCAGCGTTGAGGAACAAGTCATCTCAACTCTATACGCTGTCACCTTATGTTGTATGTGACTTTTATAGCATTTTATCAGAGTTGCCGTGGGAAATCTATGCCACATACTTTAGCCTTAATCTGGATCAAAGGTGAAACGGGTACCGCCTGGACGCTGTTGAACGAAAGGGCTTGTCCCTGTTGGGGACAAGCCCTTGAGGATTCACTGCCTGGTTTCAGGGAAGTTGCTCGTCACTACGGTCTTTGTGATTGAGGTTCCACT
>JBHIBU010000180.1:0-2527 GCA_046759245.1 Dehalococcoidia bacterium
GTTTTGCAAGGTGGAGCTTATCCGCGCTCTGGGCGTTTTCCCTGGGTTCTGAACTTACGCTAATGGCAATACCTAGTGGCTTGACAGGTAGACTCTATGAGGTATAATATTCTCAAATTGATTGGTGCTAGCATGAAGTACCAAGAAAGGAGGTGAAAACCGTGCTGTTCATGATCACCCAAGTTCATACGCCTGAGACCTGTCCCATTGATGCGGGAGGGGCTGATGTACTTATCAGCAAGAAGGCCCGGGGGGTTACTGTTAAGGGCCGCTGGGGAGCCTGGTCACACCACATCATTTGGTATCTAGTAGAGGCTGACTCCGTGGATGCTATCCAGAGCTTTCTCGATCCGGGGATGAAGCGGTGCACCTGCACTGTGGCGCCGGTGACGGAAATCCCAGTTAAAAGATAAAGCGCCAGCCCACCCCCTTTACGCCTGAATAATTCTACATATAAAGCCGGGCCCAAAGAGATCATCATCTTCGCCATTGAGGCTCAGGATGTAACCACCTTCAGCGAAAGCTTGACCCCGAGGGGAGCGAGGTTGCTAAGTCAAGCCCGCTGACTACCTGGAATACATTGAGGCACATACTGAGCCCTGGTGTTACCGCGCTTTGGGCGTTTTCCCTGGGTTGTGAACTTACGGTCATAGCAATACCTGGTGATTTGACAGGGAGACTCTATGTGGTATGATATTCTCAAATTGCTTGGTGGTAGCATGAAGTACCAAGAGTGTAGCATGCAGGAGGTGTTGAGTGATGAGCCCAGACTTTGAGACACTTCTTTATGAAAAGAAGGATGGCGTAGCCGTAATCACCCTAAACCGCCCACAAGTATTGAATGCGTTAAACTTGCAAATGAACATAGACCTCAAAAAAGCGTTTAACGTGGCAAAGGAAGATGGAGAAGTTAGGGCCATAATCCTCACGGGCTCTGGGCGTGGTTTCTGTTCTGGTGGCGACGTCAAGGATTTTGCCGCCGGAGCGGTCGTAGAAGTTTTCAAAAAATTGGTCGAAGAGGGTGGGGAAGTGGAAAGTATAATTTCTCCCTACGACTTGATAGAGGTTGAGAAGCCCATAATCGCCGCGGTAAACGGTGTTGCTGTAGGGTTTGGGATGAACGTCTGCCTCAACTGCGACATTATCATAGCGTCGGAAAAGGCAAGCTTCGGGGAATTCTTTGTCAGAATGGCTTTGATTCCAGACTTGAACGGAAGCCTCCTACTTCCCATGTTGGTGGGATTGAACAAAGCCAAGGAACTAATATTGACAGGGGACAGAATCGACGCAAAGGAAGCCGAACGAATAGGGCTGGTTAACAAGGTTGTTCCCGCAGATGAATTGATGCCCACAGCCATGCAGCTGGCAAAGAAGTTGGCTGAAGGCCCACCTTTGGCAATTGGGAAGGCTAAGAAACTTATTCATGAAGGTTTCAGAGAACTTTTCGATGAAATGCTACAAAAGGAATTCCTTTACCAGGCTCAACTCATGGTATCAGAGGATCATAGGGAAGCGGCTATGGCTTTTCTGGAGAAGAGAAAACCATTGTTTAAAGGCCGATAGTTTTCGGCTGCCTGTTTTCTCGACAAATCATACATTTGGCGAGCATACAAAGGATAGAGGACTAATTAAAAAACGAGACCAATCAGAATCAATACACAGCCAATGACTGAAAAGCCCCGGCCGCCCTTCCCCAGGAAGATGCGCAAGGTGAAGCCCCCCTCCGGCTATCCCCCCGAGGAGGGCAGGTATCTGCGGGGAAACGACTTCTCCCCCGTCGTCGTGGTCGCCATCCTGAACACCTTCGACTACAGGATACCCCAGGTCCTGGAGGAGATCGTCCGCGCCTCGGTGGAAAGCGGCGCTGCCCTCGCTGGACTGTTGCAGACCGAAAACATCGGTATAGAAAAGGTCGTATCCAACGTCGTGGCCAACCCCAATCTTCGCTATCTGGTTCTCTGCGGTCCCGAGTCCAAGGGCCACCTGAGCGGCCAGACCCTCAAGGCGCTGGTGGAGGAGGGCGTGGATGACGACAAGTTTATCGTCGGTAGCGAGGCGGCCACGCCCTATCTGTTCAACATCCCCCTGGAATCCATCGCTCGCTTTCGAGACCAGATCGACCTCATCGACCTCCTCAACGAAACGGACGTGGCCACGGTGGTGGAGGCGGTGAGGGCCTGCTATCAGGAGAGGCCCACCAAATTCAGGGACTACGAGGTCTATGATATCGGTGCCTACCCCGAGCCTCCCATCTGTCAGAAGATCACTCAGAGATTGACCGAGCAGTATCTGCAGACGGACTGGCTGCGGTTTCTACCGGGGATCGGTCAGCCCCCAGATGCTGATGATAGCGGCTGACAACTAGGTATTTTACTGCTGATACTTTGGGAATCCGTGTTTCTATCCTTATACCCCTTTTACCGGGCGCTTAAAAAGAGCTAGCTCGCCCCAACGAAGTCCTGGATTGAAAACCCCTATCCCATGGTCTATAATCGATGGGTAATCGGGGGTTTGAATGCTTAAGACC
>JBHIBU010000181.1:0-2511 GCA_046759245.1 Dehalococcoidia bacterium
GAGTCAGGTCGAAAGGCCCTATGGCTTTCTTACCTAGGCGTCTCTTGATGGTCTAGGGGCTTCTTTTTGGCAACAAGCCTTTTTTCGGAGAAAAGCGTTAACGGGCGAAAGGGCGAAAAATGTTCCAGCCGGTGGCAAGCAAGATAAGCTTCCCGGAGCTTGAAAAGCGCATCCTCGCCTTGTGGAAGGAGAAGCGCATCTTTGAAAAAAGTGTCCACGGGCGAGAAGAGGCGCCCCTCTTCGTCCTCTACGACGGCCCGCCGACGGCCAACGCCAGCCCCGGGGTGCACCATGTCCTGTCGCGGGTGTTCAAGGATGTCATCCCCCGCTACAAGACGATGAAGGGATACTGTGCCCCGCGTAAGGCGGGCTGGGATACCCACGGGCTTCCCGTGGAGCTGGAGGTGGAAAGGGAGCTGGGCTTCTCCTCCAAGGCTGATATAGAGGCCTACGGCGTTTCCCAATTTAATGCTCGCTGCCGGGAGAGCGTCTTCCGCTATCTCAAGGAGTGGGAGGAGCTTACCGAGCGCATCGGCTTCTGGATCGATATGGAGCACCCATATATAACCCTGGAGAATGGCTATATCGAGTCCTGCTGGTGGGTGATCAAGGAGCTTTGGAACAAGGGGCTTATCTATCAGGGCTATAGGGTCACCCCCCACTGCCCCCGCTGTGGCACCTCCCTCTCCTCCCACGAGGTGGCCCTGGGCTATGAAGAGGCAGATGATCCATCGGTTTATACCAAGTTTAAGGTTGCGACCGAAGAGTACCAGCATTTACCATTCTTGGCACAGATGCGGAGGGAAAGGCTTGGTAGGGAATCCGATTTTGCCACGTGGCTCCTCAATCTTGTAGGCCACAAGCCTGCATACCTGTTGGCATGGACTACTACCCCATGGACACTGCCGGGCAACACCGCCCTTGCCGTCTCGCCGGACGCCGATTACTCCATCATGGAAGGGCCGAATGACTATCTAATAATGGCCTCTGCCCTAGTAAACATTGTCGGCTTGGAAGGCTACAGCGAGGTGAAAAGGGTCGAGGGTAGTTCGCTAGTTAAGCTGCTGTATGAACCTCTATTTAACCCCAGAAAATTCGGAATAATGTTTTTCACGGGGGACCCCCGTGGGAAAGCTGGAGATATTTTGACGATAGCCGGTGCTAGGTACTGCACTGTGATCTCAGGCGACTTCGTCTCCATGGAGGACGGCACCGGCATCGTCCATATCGCCCCCGCCTTTGGCGGGGAAGACTACGTGGCTGGTCAGGAGTGGGGGCTAGATTTCGTGCGGGATTATGTCGATTTGCAGGGCGTCATCCAGGGCACCTACCCCTTCGCCGGCAAATTCGTCAAGGACGCCGACCCCCTCATCATCGAAGACCTGAAGTCCCGGGGGCTCCTCTATCGCAGCGAGAGGATTCGCCATACCTATCCCTTCTGCTGGCGCTGCTCCACCCCCCTCCTCTATTATGCCAAGCCCTCGTGGTATATCAGAACAACAGCCAAAAAAGAGGGGCTCATCGCTGAGAACGAGAAAATCAACTGGTATCCGGAGCACATCAAGCGTGGTCGTTTCGGCGACTGGCTGGAGAGCAATGTAGACTGGGCCTTCTCCCGCGAGCGCTACTGGGGGACGCCGCTCCCCATCTGGAAGTGCGAATCCTGTGGCGACTGCGATTGCGTAGGAGGCGTTTCGGAATTGAGAGGCAAACCTGGGCTCGCTGGCTTCGAGGATTCTCTGGATCTTCACCGTCCCTTTGTAGATGAGGTGACCTTCGCCTGTCCCAGGTGCCAAGGGAGGATGCGCCGCCTGCCCGAGGTCCTCGATGCCTGGTTCGACTCGGGGGCGATGCCCGTTGCCCAGTGGCACTACCCCTTCGAAAACGAGGAGCTTTTCGCCGCCTTCTTCCCCGCCGACTATATCTGCGAGGCGGTGGATCAGACCAGGGGCTGGTTCTACACCCTGCATGCCCTCTCCACCCTTCTCTTCGACCGTCCTTGCTTCAGGAACGTGATCTGCCTCGGTCACATCCTTGATGCTAAGGGGGAGAAGATGAGCAAGTCCAAGGGAAATGTGGTTGACCCCTGGACGATCCTCGATAGTCATGGTGCCGACGCCCTGAGGTGGTACCTCCTTACCTCCTCGCCGGCGGGCAGTGTGCGCCGCTTCTCTATGGATCTGGTGGGCGAGGCGCTGAGAAGGTTCCTCCTCACCCTCTGGAATACCTACTCCTTCTTTGTCACCTATGCCAACATCGACAAATTTGACCCCCGCTCCGTCGGGGATGTTGTCTATGAGTCGGAGCTTGACCGCTGGATCATCTCTGAGCTCAACCTGCTTATCGCTGAGGTCACCGGGGCGATGGAGGGATATGATCCCACCGATGCCGGGCGCAGGATTCAGGGCTTCGTGGAGGACCTCTCCAATTGGTATGTGAGGAGGAGTCGCCGGCGTTTCTGGAAGGGCGAGAGCGATGCCGACAAGCTGGCAGCCTATACCACCCTCTATC
>JBHIBU010000182.1:0-2490 GCA_046759245.1 Dehalococcoidia bacterium
ATTCAATATCTTCTGCCTCTGGGGTCTGTATTATAATACACCGCCTCGCTAATGTCAAGTCCATATCGTCCAGCTCTAAAAGAAGGCATTCTTCCCCTAAGCGGCGGAAATATGCTATAATGGGCTGAATTTAGGAGAATTTGAAAGATTTTCAGGCGATCTGGAGGTGAGGCGTGACAAGGATTGCCATTATCGGGCTGGGGCTAATCGGGGGCTCCATGGGCTTGGCACTGAAGAAGGTTGCTGATTTGGAGCTGGTGGGATTTGCCCGCAGACCTGAGGTCGCCGCCAAGGCCCTCAGCATTGGGGCTGTGGACAGGGCCGAGAGGAATTTGCTCTCCGCAGTGGAAGAGGCTGATCTAGTCATCATTGCCACCCCGGTGGTGGCGATAAAGGAGATATTGGCTCAGATCGGGGAGCGCCTGTCCCACGGCTGCATCGTCACCGACACCGCAAGCACCAAGGCACAGGTTATGGGCTGGGCGGAGGAGTTTTTGCCCTCATCGGTGAGCTTCATCGGGGGGCATCCCATGGCAGGGAAGGAGGCCTCTGGGATCGAGGCCGCCGATGCCGATCTTTTTACTGGTTGCACCTACTGCTTAGTCCCAGGGAGAAGGGCCAATGGTGAGGCAATCAACGTAGTGAAGGGGTTGGTAGGGCAGATAGGGGCAAGGCCTTTCTTCCTCGATGCCTCAGAGCACGATAGCCTTGTCGCCGCTATCAGTCATCTCCCATTACTACTTTCCGCAGCCCTTGTTTCAACCACTGCAAGAAGTCCCTCCTGGCCCCAGCTCGCAAAACTCGCCGCCACAGGGTTCCGCGACCTCACGCGTCTCGCCTCGGGGAACCCGGAGATGAGCCGGGACATCTGCCTTACCAATAGGGAGCCCATCCTTCACTGGGTCGATGAGTATATCAAGGAACTTGGGGAATTCCGGCGCCTGGTGAGCGAGGGCGGCCCGGAAATGGAGGAGGCCTTCATTCGGGCAAAAGAGGGACGGGATAGATGGTGGCAGGAGTTATGTCAAGAAAGGTCTGTTTAGCCATGGAGCAGAGGGTAAAGGGGTGCTCAGTTCTTAGGGGCGAGGTCACTCCCCCGGGCGATAAGTCCATCTCCCACCGTGCTCTCATCTTGAACGGCATAGCTCAGGGCAGGGCGAGGCTGGAGAACCTCTCCCCGGGCGATGACTGCTTTTCCACGGTGGCTTGCCTGAGGCAACTGGGAGTGGAGATCGTTGAGGAACCTGGCGGCATGCTCACCGTCTCTGGGGTGGCAGAACTCAATGAGCCTGGGGACGTGCTCAATGCGGGGAACAGCGCCACCACGATGCGCCTTCTGGCGGGGCTTCTCGCCGCTCAGCCCTTTCTCTCCATAATTAGCGGGGATGAGTCGCTGCGTTCTCGCCCCATGGCTCGGCTGATCCATCCCCTGCGGCTGATGGGGGCGGAGATCTGGGGCAGGGGAGGGGATTCGCTAGCCCCTCTGGCTATCAAAGGGAATCAACTCAGGGGCATAGAATATCACCTCCCCATGGCCAGCGCCCAGCTAAAATCGGCGATCCTCATCGCCGCCCTCTTCGCCCAAGGGAAGACCATCGTTGAGGAGCCGGCACCCTCTCGGGATCACACGGAACGCCTCCTCAGGGCGATGGGGGCCAAGGTGGAGGGCGAGGGCACAAGGATCACCCTTGGCCCGGGACCTGCCCCCCTACGGCCTATCGACCTTCACATCCCCGGAGACATCAGTTCGGCCGCCTTCTGGCTCGTCGCCGGAGCAATTCATCCCGATGCTAAAATAACGGTCAAAGACACAGGGATTAACCCCACAAGGGGGGGGATCATCGAGGTCCTTCTGGACATGGGGGCGAAGCTCAGCATAGAGGGGGAGCGAACCGAGGGTGGTGAACCTGTTGCCGACCTCACCATAGAATCCAGCGATCTGGTGGGGAGGGAAATTGGAGGCAACATCATCCCCAGGCTCATCGATGAGATCCCACTGATCGCCGTTGTCGGCTCCGTTGCCCGAGGCACCACCATCATCAGAGACGCCGCAGAGCTAAGGGTAAAGGAAACGGATAGGATCAGGGCTACGGTGAGGGAGCTATCGAGGCTGGGGGCGGATATAGAGGAGCTAGCCGATGGCATGATTGTTCACGGGGGCAGGACGCTCAAAGGTGGGGAGTGCTCCAGCCACCATGACCATCGCCTGGCGATGACGCTGGGCATAGCGGCGCTCATTGCCCAGGGGCAAACGGTGATCCACGATGCCGAGGTGGTAGCTATGTCTTATCCCGCCTTCTGGGAGGACCTGGAGAGGCTCAGCGGCCGCAGAGTTTGAAAGAAAGGGGGTAAAATTATTACCAGCCCCGACCTTTCGGGGTGGGAAAAATGAGAGATGACTACAGAGCTGATTCACATCGGTTTCGGTAATGTCCTGGCAGTGAATAGGGTTATCGCCATGGTTTCCCCAAACTCAGCCCCGACAAAGCG
>JBHIBU010000183.1:0-2486 GCA_046759245.1 Dehalococcoidia bacterium
CTGTGACAGGCACAATGCCAAGATCGTGGATGTCTCTTAGCAGTGCCTCGCCTCTGAGGTCAGGCAAAGACCCTTTGGGGAAGACCTCGATGTGAAACAGCAAAACTGCCTCCCTGGGGCAGCGATTCGGCTCGGCTGGTAGGAGTGCGCCAGATGGAGAACACTCTGGACCGCTCTTTTCTCAACTCCCCCTCTCCCTCATCACCATCTCCAGAAACCTCTCAAAGAGATACACATTATCCAGGGGCCCCGGTGAGGCTTCGGCGTGGTACTGGATAGATAGGATCGGCAGTTGCCGGTGACGAAGCCCTTCCACTGTGCCGTCGTTTAGGTTTATGTGGCTCACCTCAAGCCCACCGTGGAGGCTTTGGGCATCCACGGCATAGCCATGATTCTGGGTGGTGATGTGAACCCTACCTGTTTCCAGGTCGCGGACGGGATGGTTGGCGCCTCGGTGCCCGAACTTGAGCTTGAAGGTGCGCCCGCCAAAGGCTCGCCCCATAAGCTGGTGCCCGAGGCAGATGCCCATGATAGGCTTTGTCCCGATAAGTGCCCTTACCGTCTCCTCCATGTAGCCAAGAAGCGCCGGGTCGCCGGGCCCGGGGGAGAGGACGATGCCCTCGGGCCTTAATTTCAGGATATCCTCCGCCGAGAATGTAGCGGGGACGGCGCTCACCCTACAGCCCAGGCGACGCAGAATCCTCAGAATGCTGTATCTCAGGCCGCAGTCGATGGCAACGATGTGGGGTGAGCCGAGGCTCTGGTCCTCGTCCAGAGGTTGGTGCAAGACCGGCCCTTCCTCCCAGCGGTATGGGACCGGGGTGCTTATGCCACGGACGAAATCGATGTCGTCGTAGCGAGGCAGGCTCTCTAGCCGCTTGAGCGCCTCCTCAGGCGATTCATCCAGGGTTATGATTCCCATCATTACCCCCGCCGACCTCAGACGGCGGGTCAATGCCCGGCTATCGACGCCGCTGACGCCGGGGATGTCGTTTTCCGCCAGATATTGGCTCAGGGTTTTGGTGCTTTGCCAGTGGCTCGGCCGCTCACAAAGCTCGCGCACCACGAAACCGCTTACCTGGATCTGTTTGGACTCAATATCCTCGGTATTTATGCCATAGTTCCCGACAAGGGGATAGGTAAGAACCACTATCTGCCCGGCATAGGAGGGATCGGTGAGCATCTCCTGATACCCGGTCATGCTGGTGTTGAACACCACCTCACCATAGGCTGAGGTCTCGGCACCGAAGGAACAGCCTTCATAGAATGCCCCGTCCTCCAAAACCAGCATAGCCTTCTTAGCCACTGTTCACTCCTATCCTTTCTCTCTAGACAAAGGCTTTTATCCCGATAGCCTCGCGCCCTACCACCAGCTTCTGAATCTGGGTAGTGCCATCGGGGATAGTAAGCATTCTAGCATCCCTGAAGTACCTCTCCACAGGATACTCATCGGAAAGACCCACGGCCCCATGAATCTGGATCGCCTTGGAGGTGACCCTGACCGCTGCCTCACAGGCATAGGACTTAGCCAGGGAGGACTCCATACGAGCCCTAACCCCTTTATCGATGAGGTGCAAGGCACGATATGCCAAAAGACGCGATGCCTCCGTCTCCGCAATCATGTCAGCGATCATCCCCTGGATCATCTGGAAGCTGCCAATCGGCCTCCCAAACTGCTTCCGTTCCTGGGCATACTTTATGGAGGCGTCGATAGCCGCCTGAGAGATGGCGGCCGCCATTATCGCCATCCCGGCGCGGGCTATTTCAAACAGTTGCATTGTCCTCCTATAGCCTGCTGCTGGGTCCCCGAGCATGTTCTTCTTGGGGACGCGGCAGTCCACAAAGGATAGCTCCCCAGTGGGGAAAGCACGCCACCCTATTTTGTGTAGCTCCTTGACTTGGAAAGGAGAGACCTCCTTCTCCACCAGGATCTGAGATATGCCCAAGGTGCCCTTGCTCTTATCGGTTACCGCCAGAATATAGCATACATCGGCAATGGTGCCATTGGATATCCAGGTCTTAGTCCCATTGATGACATACTCATCGCCATCCAGTACTGCAGCGGTCTCAATGCTGGCAGCATCGGAGCCAGCATTGGGCTCGGTTATGGCCAGACAGCCGATGAGCTCCCCTGCTGCTATTCGAGGGAGGAATTTATCCCTCAGCTCCTCGGAGGCAATTAACAGGCCGTCGGGCACCAGTGCGGCGATGGAGATAGTGGCACCCAGGCTCGCCCAGACATAGGATAGCTCCTCGTCGAGGATAGCGCTTGTGGTGAAATTGAGCCCCATACCACCATACTCCTCGGGTAAACGGCCGATATAATAGCCGAAGGGCATCAGCTTTTTAATAAACCCTATTGCCTCTTCCTTAGTAAAAGGCCCCTGTCGATCACGTTCATCTGCTATAGGGGCGATCTCCTTCCTCAAGAAGTCTCTGACATTCCTCTGCAGCATCTTCTGCTCTTCAGTGAGATCGAAATCCAT
>JBHIBU010000184.1:0-2420 GCA_046759245.1 Dehalococcoidia bacterium
GGCGCTGCCACCGGAGGTTCATCGGCTGGGAGCTGGAGAGGGATGGCTTCAGGGTGATCCATATCATAGACGAAAAGAGAGAGTGGGTGCCCCGATATATCGGGGCCAGGAAGTGGAGATAAAGGCTCTTTTTTTGTCCGGTGATACACGAAATCGTGTAACAGGGATGGGGAGTGAAGGAAGACCTTTTAGCTCGGGTTTGGCGTAGTCGGATGTTACGGGGGAGGGAACTTGCCACCGTTGGCGGAGGGCGGCTCCAGGTGATCCACCCGGGGAGGGCAAACAGTGAAGGTGGCCCAGACTTTCATCATGCCGTCATCGACATGAAGGGAGGCGGGCTATTTAGGGGTGATGTCGAGATTCATATTATGTCCAGCCAATGGCGCATCCATGGGCACCATGGAGACCCACGCTACAACGGGGTGATCCTCCATGTGGTGATGTGGCATGATAGAGACAGGCCTACGGTTCTTCAAAGCGGCAAAACGGTGCCCGTTCTCCCGTTAAGCCCCTATTTGGAGCTCCCCCTGGAGGGGATGGAGCGCTTTTCTTCCCTTCTCGCCGACTATGATGAGCCTTGCCATGATTTGAGGGCACGCCTTGGCGATGGGGCACTGGGTGGGTTGCTCGATAAAGCGGGAGAGGAGAGATTTCGGTCGAAGGCTGCTTTCTTCCAAGAGGAGCTAGCTATCGAGGAGGGGGACCAGGTTCTTTATCAGGGGCTGATGAGGGCTCTAGGCTATAGCAAGAATAAGGAGCCCTTTGCGGAGCTTGCTCGTCGGTTGCCATTTAAGGTTTTAAAGGGGATCGCTCTGAGAGAGACCCTGGAAAGGCGTGGGTCATCGCTCCAGAGGGCGCTGTTGGAGGCAGCAGGGCTAGTTCCTCCTTCTTTGGGGCTCATCAAGCCGATGAGGGAGGCTGAATGGCACCTCTCCGGGGTTCGCCCTTGCAATATGCCGCAGCTGCGTATTGCAGGGGCGGGTTATCTGCTCGCCCGATATCTAGAGAGGGGGCTTGTCGAGGGGGTGCTCCAGCTTGTGGCGGAGGCAGATGTGGAGAGGGGGCATGAGATGCTGGAGCAGGGGGTGATCACCAGGGGCTCGCAGGGGACCCTGATCGGGCGAGGAAGGGCCGGGGAGATCGTGGTGAACGTCCTTCTCCCTTTCTCCTTTGCCTGGGCTGAGAGGGCAGCGCAGGGTGAGTTGAGCAACCACGGCCTCGAGCTTTATAGAAACTACCCCTGGCTTGAGGAAAACCGGATAACGAGGGAGATGTCGAGGCAGCTTTACGGTGAAGGGGGCTGGAGGGTGGCGAGATCGGCGCAGCGCCAGCAGGGTCTTATTCACCTCTACCATAGCCTCTGCCTGGAGGGGAGATGCGCGCAGTGTCCACTGGGGGACTGGAGGTCATGCCAGGCGGAGGTTGGGCGCCACATCGAGGTCCGGGCCTGATCTCTGGCCCGCTTTGAGGCGGAAGTAGCCGCAACAGGCGATCATCGCTGCGTTATCGGTGCAAAGGATGGGGCTGGGGCAGAGCACGGGGAGGGGGGAGCGCTGGGCCATGCTCTGGCGCAGGAGGCGGTTGGCGACGACACCGCCGCCAAGGAGGATCTGTCTGGCGCCGAGCCTATTCGCTGCCTCCACCGTTTTGGTGACTAAGACATCGACCACCGCCTCCTGAAAGCTGGCGGCGACGTCGGCTGCCCCATACTCGCCCCCGAAAAGGCGAAGCACAGCGGTCTTCAGCCCGCTGAAGCTGAAGTCGTCGCTGCCCCTGAGCCAGGCTCGGGGCAGCCGATGAAGGGTGCTATCGCCACTGAGGGCCGCCTGCTCTATGGCGGGACCGCCGGGGTAGCCCAGCCCCAAAATCCTGGCCACCTTGTCGAAGGCCTCACCGGCGGCATCATCCCTGGTTCTGCCCAGGGCTTGATAGTCTCCATGCCCCCTCATCAGAAGGAGGTCGGTATGTCCTCCAGAGACGATAAGGCACAGGGCGGGGAGATCCGGGGTTCTTCCCTCAAGCCAGTTGGCATAGATGTGTCCCTCCAGGTGGTTTATGCCGACGAGGGGGAGGCCGTGGGCGAGGGCGATGGCCTTGGCGATGCTCACCCCCACAAGGAGGGAGCCGGCGAGACCCGGTCCCATGGTAACGGCGATGCCATCGAGGTCACCCCAGCGGGTCTGGGCCATGGCCTGTTCGATAATGGGGATCATGGTCACCAGGTGCTGGCGGGAGGCAACCTCGGGGACGATGCCACCGTATCGGGCATGAATGTCCACCTGAGAGCAGACGATGTTGGAGAGGATCTCCCCTCCGTCCTGGACAACGGCGGCTGCCGTCTCGTCGCAGGAGGTCTCGATGCCAAGGAGCTTCATTGTTCCCCCCGGGGAATATACCAAATAGCCTGCCCATTGTAAATC
>JBHIBU010000185.1:0-2409 GCA_046759245.1 Dehalococcoidia bacterium
ACCAGCGTTGGTAAACAGCCTTCCTAGAGGCTAGGAGGGCTTAACATATTTTACCAAAAGGAGGAGGGCCATGGCAACAAGGGTGGTGGCGATGAACAGGATAAAGGCCGGGTCATAGCTTCCAGTAACATCGAAGATGTATCCAGCAAGGGGTGGACCCCCGGCAAAGCCAATGCTGAGAAAGACCCATAGGCCTCCGTAGATTGCGCCAAAGGAGGACAGCCCAAAATACTCGCCGATCAGCAGGGGCTCCAGGGCAAACATGCCCCCTATAGCTAACCCAAAGGCGACTACGAAGAACCAGACCAGGGCCATGGAGCTTGCCCCTAGAAGGAGGAGCAATCCCACTATCTGAAGAAGGAAGAAGAAAAGGGCCACATATTTTACCGGCATCCTGTCCGCTATATAACCCGCCGCCACCCGGCCCAGGATGCTTACCCCGGCGGTGAGACCCAAGATCGTTGCCGCCGTCTGGGGAGGAATTCCCATATCTTGGAGGAAAGGGATGACGTGCGTGATAACGGAGCTCGCTCCGATAAAAACGAGACTCATTGCCCCGGCGATGAGCCAGAAGGCTTTCGTTCTCAACGCCCCTTTTAAGGTCGACTCCCTATCGTGCTCATCCCCTACCACCGAGGGGGATGGTTTGCCCTCTTCGGGGGTCTTGCCGTCGGGCAGCAGACCCTTGTCCTCGGGTCTGTGTCTGATGACAAATATGCTTACAGGGATGAGAACAATGCAGATGAGGAGACCCAGGAGGTGATAGGCCATCCGCCAGCCTAAGGTGGCGATGAGGTAGCTTGCCAAGGGGATCATGGCCAGGCCCCCGAGACCGAACCCGGTGAGGGTGATACCCATGGCTAGACCCCTTCTCTCAGCGAACCAGTTTGAAACCGCAGTAGCGACCGGGATATTGAGGATAGCCACCAGTCCCAGTGCCATCAGCAAAGAGACGACATAAAAGTACCAGATGGAGGGGGTCAGGCCGAGGAGAGCGAAGGCAGCGCCGGCGATCAAGGCCCCGATGGCCATCACCCTCCTCGCCCCATACCTATCAACCCATGTGCCTACCATGGGACCGAAGAGCCCCACCAGGCCGGCGATGGTTATCGCCAGGGATAACTGCGCTCTGGTCCAGCCAAACTCATCTATCAGGGGGGTGAAGAAGGCGCCGAAGGTGTAAATGCCTATGCCACCGGCCAGGAGCAGGCTGAGGAGGCCTACGGCGACGATCCACCAGCCGTAGAAAATGCTAAATCGTGACGCCCATCGGGGCATTGGAATCCATATCTTTCCTAAAATTACAGGCTAGGTGGGAGCGATGGGGGCTCTAGGGGTGAGGTCGAAAGCGCATCCTCAGCAGTCCCTTTAGGTCATCGAGCGCAGTCTTGGGGATGGAGACCCTGGAGTCCGGGTCCTCGATCCAGGCTACGGGAACCTCCCTTATCCGGTAGCCCTTCCTCTGGGCCAGGATGAGCAGCTCGGTATCGAAGAACCACTTCTGATCTTGGATCAGGGGCACCAGCTCGCGGGCGGCCTCGGCGCTCAACGCCTTGAACCCGCACTGGGCGTCGCAGAATTTGGCACGAAACATCGCCTTGATCAAAAAATTGTAGCCTCTGGAGGTGAGTTCACGCTTGAAACAGCGCCTTACCGATGAGCCGGGCATGAGGCGAGAGCCAACGGCAACATGGCAGCCCTCCTCGATAGCCTGGATAAGCTTGGGGAAGGCACCGAGGTCGGTGGAGAGGTCCACATCCATGTAGCTTACGATCTCAGCGCTGGAGCCCAGCCAGGCGCGGCGCAGCGCCTGCCCCCGCCCCTTTTCATCCAGGTGCAGGGAGACGACATCGGAATGCTTTTGAGACAAAGCCTTTGCGATCTCCCACGTTTTGTCGCTGGAGGCGTTATCGGCGATGACGATCCTCCAGCCTGGGGGCAGGTTCCCCTCCAGGAACCCCCTGAGAGTCGCTATGCTTTGTGCCAAAACGCGCTCTTCATTATAGACGGGGATGACTACATCTACGGTGGCCACCTCATCCCTTCCTATCAAAAGTTGGTGAGGAGATCAATGCTTGAAATGGCGCACCCCGGTAAAAACCATGGCCATATTGTGCTCATTGGCTACCCTGATCACGTCCTCATCCCTCATCGAGCCCCCGGGCTGGATAATGGCGCTGACCCCTCCCCGGGCAGCCAGCTCCACGCCATCGGCGAAGGGGAAGAAGGCGTCTGAGGCAAGTAGGCTGCCCTGGGCGCGCTCCCCAGCCTTTTTCAGGGCGATCTCCACGCTCTCCACCCTGCTCGGCTGCCCTGCCCCCATCCCCAAAAGAGCGAGGTCCTTAACCAGTACGATAGCATTGGACTTCACGTGCCTCACGGCGCGCCAGGCGAAGAGGAGGTCCTTTA
>JBHIBU010000186.1:0-2403 GCA_046759245.1 Dehalococcoidia bacterium
AGGTTCGCCAGGGAGGCCACCGATACCACAGCCCAGGCTGTGTTCCAGTATCTGGCCAGGGAGGAGAACAAACACTTCGTGTTGCTGCAAAGGACGCACGGCTATCTGGCAACCAAGGGCGCTTGGCCCTGGGACGACTGCACCCGCCCATGCTCGACGGTGCCTGAGTTCGCGTTGACATCGGTGGGGGAACGGCTTAGAACGTTTGCTAACATTTTAGCGGAGGAGGAAAAGTGAAGGTCAAGATCATATTCTACAGCATGTACGGCCACACGTATCGCATGGCCGAGGCGGTGGCGGAGGGCGTCCGAGAAGTGGAGGGGGCGGAGGTGGAGCTATTACAGGTCCCGGAGCTTGTGCCCGAGGACATCCTGGAGAGATCGGGGGCCAAGAAGGCACGTGAAGCCTTTGCTCACATTCCAGTGGCTAAGGTCGATGATTTAGCCGATGCCGATGCCGTCATCTTTGGCATACCAACTCGCTTCGGCAATATGTGCGCCCAGATGCGTAATTTCCTGGACCAGACTGGGGGATTGTGGGCACAAAATGCCCTTGTCGGTAAGGTGGGCAGCGTGTTCACCTCCACTGCCACACAGCACGGTGGACAGGAGACCACCATCATTTGCTCACATGTTACCTTGCTCCATCATGGTATGGTCATCGTCGGGTTACCCTATACCGAGACGCGCCAGTTTATCTTGGATGACGTAAGTGGGGGCAGTCCCTATGGTGCCAGCACAATTACAGCCGGCGATGGCAGCCGTTGGCCCAGCGAGAATGAGCTGGCCATGGCCCGCTACCAGGGACGCCATGTGGCCACCATCGCCAAAAAGCTGAGTGGTGCCTGAGCCAGGGCCACCCTTTTCCCGTAGGATTGCGATTGTATTAGCAGCTTCAGTATGATATAGTTTCCTCATGAAATCCATCCTCGGCGGCACCATCACCTCCGCCAAGGGCTTCCTCGCTGGCGCTACCCGTGCCGGCCTGAAGACCAGCGGAGGCCTCGACCTGGGCATTCTCTACTCTGAGGTGCCCTGCGTTGCTGTCGGGCTGTTCACTACCAACAGGATCAAGGCTGCCCCTGTAATCTTGTGCCAAAAGCATCTGGTGAGCAGGAGGGGGCAAGCGATCGTGGTCAATGCCGGCTATGCCAATGCCTGCACCGGCGAGCGAGGGCTTGACGATGCTGTCGAGATGGCAAAGCTGGCGGCAGGGAGGCTTGGGATTCCGCCTGAGGATGTCCTGGTTGCCAGCACCGGCGTCATCGGGACGAGACTGCCCATAGAGCTTATCAGTTCAAGCATTAAGAAAGTAGCCCTTTCCAAAGAAGGGGGGCATGAGCTGGCGCAGGCAATCACCACCACCGATACCCATGCTAAGGAGATAGCGGTGTCAGCCGAGGGGGGCGATTTTATCATTGGGGGCATTGCCAAGGGGGCGGGGATGATCCACCCCAATCTAGCCACCCTCCTCTGCTTCCTTGCCACCGATGCCGCCATAGATGCCCATTTCCTTGAGAGGGCGCTTCAAGGGGCGGTGGACCTGTCTTTCAATATGATTACCATCGATGGCGAGACCAGCCCCAACGATACAGTATTGCTCCTGGCCAATGGAGTGGCGGGTAATAAGATAATTAGCGAGGGCACAAGGGGGGCGGAGGCCTTTCAAGAGGCTCTCACTGAGGTCTGCATCTATCTTGCCAAATGCATCGCCGGCGATGGCGAGGGGGCAACCAAGCTCATCGAGGTTACCGTGGAGGGGGCGCTCTCCCTCGCCGATGCCCGGGTGGCGGCTCGAACTGTAGCCAGCTCCCCGCTGGTAAAGGCGGCGATCCATGGAAACGACCCTAACTGGGGGCGGATCATCGCCGCCCTGGGTCGCAGTGGTGCCGAGATCGAAGGGTCGAAGATAGACCTTTTCTTAAACAATATCTGCCTTATGGAGGAGGGCTGCCCTCGTCCCTTCGATAGGGATGAGGTGAGGAACGCGATGAGGGGCACCGAGGTGCCCATTCGGGTTTGCCTCAACCTGGGAAAGGCGATGGCCACCGCCTGGGGCTGTGACCTGAGCGAGGAGTATGTTACCTTGAATAGCGAGTATACGACCTGACTATAGGGGTATGGCCATGGCCAAAAAGGTAGCAACTATTGACATTGTTGAAGTTGATACTGAGACTGTAGAAAAAGATGATTCCTTCCCCCCTGCTTATGCCTTCTACATCGGACTGTCGGGGAGGCCTGAGCGCCAATGGGTGGATATCTTCAACTTCGAATGGAAGAGATCACTTTATCTTCTGAAGAGGGAGATAAGTGTAGTCGGGGACAAACTGCGTTTAATTTCAGGGGCAGAGGATAATATCCAGAATCATATTGCTTTCGCCAGGGACCTGGTGAGAAAGACAAA
>JBHIBU010000187.1:0-2396 GCA_046759245.1 Dehalococcoidia bacterium
ACCATATTCGGTCTCATCTGGGTGCTCCTTTTCATCGTCAGTGCCCATTTTGAAGGTCCTTACACAGCACCACTGCTAACTTCGGCAGTGATTTTTTCTTTAATCTGGCTGGTATTGCGTTCCCCCTTAGAGGGTGCCGCAATCAATTGGGTGTGGACCCTGGCCGGGATCATCTACATAGGATGGATGCTGAGCCACTTCATCCCCTTAAGGGGGCTGGAGGGTGGCCGCGATTGGGTCCTCTTCGCCCTCCTCGCCACCTTCGCCGCAGATACCATCGCCTTTTTCAGCGGCAGACTATGGGGCAGTCATTCCCTGGCCCCGGCGATAAGCCCGGGAAAGACCTGGGAGGGGGCAATAGGGGGGTTTCTGGGCGCCATCGCCGCATCCTTGATCCTCATCGCCGTCCTCCCCGCGCTCTCCATCCCCTACTGGCATGGGATCACCCTCGGTGCCCTCATCGGCATCTTCGCCCAGCTAGGCGACCTTTCGGAATCGATGCTCAAGCGAAGCGCCGGGGTAAAGGACTCGGGAAGGCTGGTCCCGGGGCATGGCGGCATCCTCGACCGTCTCGATAGCATTGTCTTTACTGTGGTTGTAGTATACTATTATGTGATATGGGTGATAATGTAAAGCGGCTTGCCATTTTGGGCTCAACAGGCTCTATAGGGCAGCAGACGCTGGAGGTGGTGCGCTCCTTCCCTAACAAGTTCCAGGTGATGGGCCTTGCCGCGGGAAGAAACTTGGAGCTTTTGGCAAAGCAAATCGGCCAATTCCAGCCGAAGCTGGTCTCTATTGGGTTGGCTGATTGGTTGCCCAGCTCAAAATGCGAGCTTTTGTCCCTTGAGGAGATGGTCTCTCACCCCGATGTTGACCTGGTGGTAGTCGCTGTCACAGGCAAAGCAGCACTTGCCCCTACTTTAGAAGCGATTAGAGCGAAAAAAAGCATTGCCCTGGCCACCAAGGAGGTGCTGGTGATGGCCGGGGAGATCGTCATCTCAGAGGCGAAGAGGCATGGCGCCCAGATTCTGCCCATCGATAGCGAGCCCAGCGCCATCTGGCAGTGCCTGCGCGGTGAGGAGGGGGGGGTCTCCCGGCTCATCCTCACCGCCTCGGGAGGTCCCTTTCAACACCTCTCGCCGGATGCGCTTGCCAAGGTGACGCCACAACAGGCGCTAAACCATCCCACCTGGAAAATGGGGGAAAAGGTTACCATCGACTCCGCCACCCTGATAAATAAAGGATTTGAGGTTATCGAAGCCCACTGGCTTTTTGACACCCCCCTGGAAAAGATCGAGGTGGTGATTCATCCCCAGAGCATCGTTCATTCCTTTGTTGAATTTGTCGATGGCTCCATCAAGGCACAGCTAAGCCTGCCCGACATGCGGCTGCCCATTCAATATGCTCTATTCTATCCTGAGCGTGCCCCCAATGAACTATCCCGACTTGATTTTTCGAATATAGGCGCTCTTACCTTTGAAGCACCCGATCTGGAAAGATTTCCCTGTTTGAGATTGGCCTTAGAGGCGGGGCGAAAAAAGGGTACATACCCCACAGTGCTCTCCGCCGCCGATGAGGTAGCCGTTGAACTCTTCCTCCAGAGGCGCATCGGCTTTCTGGATATTGCCAAGCTGGTGGCGGAGGCGCTGGAGCAACATCAGAGCACCCCTTGCCCCTCGCTGCAAGAGGTTCTCGCTGCCGACGCTTGGGCCAGGGGAAGAATAGGGGTTCGGGGATGAGCATATTAATAACAATAGTATCCTTTTTGGCCATACTCTTTCTCGTTATCATCGCCCATGAACTGGGGCACTTTGTTACAGCGAAGCTCTCCAAGGTCAGGGTTGAGGAGGTTGGCTTGGGCTTTGCACCCCGTCTCCTCAGCTTTAAGCGGGGGGAGACGGTTTATTCCCTGAACCTCATCCCCCTGGGCGGCTTTGTCAGGATGACGGGGGAGGAGGACCCCAATATGCCGGGAAGCCTGGCAGGGAAGAGTATCAAGACCAGGCTCCTCGTCCTCAGCTCCGGTTCGATTATGAACGCCCTCTTGCCCGTCCTCCTTTTCTCCCTCGTCTTCATGATCCCGACATCGCTGGAGGTGGGTGATGTTCAGGTTACGGAGGTAGCCCCAAATTCGCCCGCGGAAAGGGCAGGGGTCATGCCCGGGGACACCATCCTTGAGGTGACCGATCGCCCCATCAGAAACATCCGCGATCTATCCTATAATCTTCAGCTCAACCTGGGCTCTGAGGTTGCCATGTTGATTGGCAGGGATGACAACCCACAAAGGGTATGGGTGGTGCCCAGATGGAACCCACCGGAGGGGGAAGGGGCGACAGGGATACGGGTGGAACTCGTGGATGCCACCACGATAAGCGAGTATTACCCCTTCTGGCAGG
>JBHIBU010000188.1:0-2387 GCA_046759245.1 Dehalococcoidia bacterium
GGATGCGTATATTATGGAAAGAATGCAAGAGATGAAAAAAAATAAATTGCATTAATAGGTCGCGACTCGCATTAACTGTGACACGCCTGATTTATAAGAACGGCGCATAAGTTCCAGCCCTGATCACTACGTACTTTGACAACCAGTTGCCAGGAAGGGTGATGACACCTGCCAGGGCAAGAAAGAAAAGGTCAGGGGCTGGGTTAACCCAGAGGAATCCGTATAGGCCCAAAAGCAAAGGCAGCACCAGCCCTCCAACTAACAACCCCCACACGAAAGGCACTTTCAGCTCTCCCTTCATCAGACGGTTTACGGAGACCCTCCCCGTAGTGTGGCTGTAAGCTCCGTTTAAGAGGTGGGCCACAAAGAGCAGTAATGCGACAGCCAAAAGCAAAACCTCTCCAGCAGCCCAAGTTGATAAAACTGCCGCGGGGACCGGGATCCAGAAGGCAAAGAGCAGGGCCATGCCCACAGAGCTGGCAAAGGCGAAGATCAAGAACTGGAGCGGAATAAGCATCGTATTCCAGAATGGAATAGAGGGGGAGTATGCCAACACCAGCCCCGGGTAGACAATAACGATAAAGGCCGTGGCCCCCGCCACCAACTGAAAGACTATCCCTAGAGGCGAGTTCCCCGCCCAGGGTAGTTGGGCCAGTGGTCGCGCCCCTCCTACTTCCAGGTCGGTGATGACCCACAGGCCGTCCAAGATCAGGAAGATGAAATCACAGATGGCCCCTATGCTGATCCAGGATGTGCGGGGGTTCATCAGGGCCCGAAGGACGCGGAAGGGCTTACCCAGATCGGCAATGAGGATCAATCCGCCGATCGCAATGAGAAGGATACTTAACAGATCGGCCAAGACCATACCAAAGAGGCGTCCAAGCTCCATGTCAAAGAGCGCCCGGTTGATGAAAAGGGCCCCACCCACCCCCATGGTGAAAAACCAGCTGGTGTGGGGAATTCCCCAGACGGTTTGGGGCTTAGACTCCATGACCCAACGCCCCGTCGTGAAAGGATTCGTTACTGCTTCCATAGCTCTCCCTTCAGCGCAATAGTCCTTTAGCGAAGATAGTAGACAGAAGGATCGGTTCCCGCCTCGGGTCGGGGCTGACTGCCATTGCGCTCACGTATCAACTTAGAGACCTCGCTATGAGGATCGTCCAGGTCCCCAAAAATCCGGCAATTGGTTGGGCATGTCTGAACACAGGCAGGCTCATAGATTCCCCGATCGATGCGGTGAGAACAAAAGGTGCACTTCTGCACGGTCCCTGCCACGTGGTTCTGCTTGTAGAGGGCCTCCTCGAAGGGCGTGAGCTCCTCGCCAAACTCCCCCTTTACCTCCTCCACAAAGCTCAGTGCCCCATAAGGGCAGGCAGCAACACAGGCACGGCTCCCGCAACATTTCTCCTGATCTACCAGGACAACTCCATCCTCCCGTTTATGAATAGCCCTGGTGGGGCAGGCCTTCATACAGGGGGCGTCCTTACAGTGGTTGCAGAGGGTGGGTAGGAACATCCGCTTGACCGATGGATAGCTCCCGATCTCCTTTTCATATACCGGGGCATACCAAACACCATGAGGGGTCCCGTTTTCCACCTTGCAGGCCATGGTACAGGCATAGCAACCGACGCATCGCGCCAGATCAATCACCATTCCCCATCTAGGCATGTGAGTCTCTCCCTTTCTGCATGTAAACCTTGCTGACCTTGACCTTCACGCAGGCGTCCAGTGCCGCCGACAAGGTATCCAGGCGATCGACCGTATACTCAACCAGGCTGTTGAAGTGAACCCCCTTCCCTTTGATGCGGTCATTCGAGGTAACCCAGCGGCCGAGGATACCCGGGACAGCCAAGCATTCGGGGTGAAGCCCCTGGGTCAGGCGGGCGACGGCCCGCGCCTGTTTCCCTCCCGGCGTCTCCAGCTCGATCTCGTCCCCCTCGCCGATCCCTTTTCGCCGCGCCGTCTCCGCGTTGATCCCGACTGGAAAGACCTTGCTGTTCCGCTCGGCCAGCTCCATGAGCCAGGGGTTCTCGCTGGTGAAGGAGTAATTCAGGAAAGGCAGCTTTTGGTTGACCACAAAGAGATCATACTCGGGAGGGCTCTCGCCGTGGGCCGGGCACGGACGCCACTCCATCAGCGGAATATAGTCCGAAGTATCCCAAGGAATCTTATTTTCTTCAGTAAACTTCCTTACCTCTTCCCCTGCGCCGATGAAGTGCTCCAAGTAGAGGGGGACCCGACCTTTGTGGAAGGCACGAGGGTAGCTCTGCTCCGCGGTCCGTTTGCCGACCTTGCAATAGCCGTGCTTGAGGAAATACGCTAGACCATGCTCCTGCCCGCAGTAAGACTTGAACCACCGATCGCAGATCTCTTCCCAGCTGTAATTC
>JBHIBU010000189.1:0-2385 GCA_046759245.1 Dehalococcoidia bacterium
TGGACGGGACGGACAATTTTGAAACACGCTTGCTGATAAACGATGCTTGCTTTAAACATAATATCCCCTGGATATATGGTGCCGCAATATCAGGTTATGGGATGACGATGAGTTTCATCCCGGGCGTGACGCCCTGTTTTAGGTGCCTGGTCTCTTCCCTGCCGGCCCCGGGTGCTACCGATACCTGCGATACCGTTGGCGTATTGAATGCGATAACAAGCTGCATCGGAGCTATCCAGGCCAACGAGGCGATCAGGATCCTCTTGGGAGACAGGGATTCAAACCAAAAGCTGCTGGCAATAGACTTGATGGAGCGCCGTTTTGAGAAGATCGCCGTGAAAAAGAGGGATGACTGTCCTCTGTGCAGAAATGGAGAGTTTGAATTTTTGAACAAAAAGGGGCCAAGTGAGGCCATCAAGCTATGCGGAAGGGAGATGATACAGGTCACCCCACAAAGGGAGATGAAAGTGTCATTAGAACATCTGAAAGGAAAGTTAGAGAGGATAGGAGATGCCTCCTATTTAGGATCTCTGCTAAAATTCAGAGTGGACAAATATGAACTAATAATTTTCCCCGATGGCAGAGCTTTTATCAAGGGTACTATTGACGAGGAAATAGCAAAAAGTCTGTACGCTAAGTACATTGGGTTATAGATAACTTGGAAAAGGGGAGCCTGGAGCAGGGCGTGGTCATCGTTGATAACCGAAGAGAAGGGATAGATGAAGGTAGTGGTTGCTATGAGCGGTGGGGTGGATTCCTCTGTCGCCGCCGCTCTGCTCAAGGAGGAGGGTTATAAGCTCATTGGAGCGACCTTGCAAATCTGGCCCTCAAACGAGCTAGCCGATGAGGCGGAGAGATTTGGGGGCTGCTGTGGCCTGGGCGCGGTGGCGGACGCAAAAAGGGTGGCCCATTCACTGGGCATCCCCCACTATGTAATGAACTTCAGAGACCTCTTTGCGCAAAAGGTAATTGCCAATTTCTGTCGGGAATACAGCCTGGGAAGGACACCCAATCCCTGCATCAGGTGTAATGAATTCATAAAGTTTGACGCCCTGCTCACAAGGGCCGAAGAGCTAGACGCCGATTTTGTGGCTACAGGGCACTATGCAAGGATAGAACGCGATGGGGCAAGTGGCAGGTATCTTCTCAAGAAAGGGGTTGACCGCAGCAAAGACCAATCCTATGTGCTCTATGTGATGACCCAGAATCGGCTGAGGCATGCCTTGATGCCCCTGGGAGGCTTTGCCAAGGAGAGGGTAAGGCAGATAGCTCGGGAACTGGGATTGCCGGTGGCAGATAAGGCGGAGAGTCAGGAGATTTGCTTCATCCCCGATGGCGATTACACGAGTTTCCTCAAAGAATACATACCACAGGCGGCAAAACCGGGGCCTATACTGGACCGAGAGGGGAACACCCTGGGAGAGCACCGAGGAATCCTATCTTATACCATCGGACAGCGCACGGGGCTGGGTATATCAGCCAGGGAACCATTATATGTAGTAGCCATTGACCGAGAGAGAAACGCTATTATCGTGGGCACCAAGGGGGAGGTCTATGGGGATGAACTCATAGCCGCCGATCTGAACTGGATAGCCATAGAATCGCTAGAGCAGCCCCTGGAGCTAAAGGCCAAGATAAGGTATCGCCACCAAGAGGGGGATGCGGTGATAACCCCCCTCTTGAATGGGGATAGGGTCCATGTAAAATTCAAACAGCCCCAGATGGCCATGACCCCCGGTCAGGCAATAGTCTTTTACCATAAAGATACTGTGGTGGGCGGTGGCACCATAGAGCGGATAAATGGGGGATGAAGGCATGGCTAAGATAATCGCCATCTGCAGAAGCGAGAGGAAGGGCACCAGGAAGGAGGCTGTAAACGAGGGGGTCCTCAGGGAGGATTACGGCCTTGAAGGCGATGCCCATGCCGATCGCAGTACCCATCGCCAGGTAAGCCTGCTGGCGAGGGAGAGCATCGACAGGATGCGTGCTCTGGGTTTGGAGGTGGGCCCCGGTGATTTCGCCGAAAACATCACCACCGACGGGATTGACCTGGTATCTTTAGCCACCGGCACCAGGATATCCATTGGGGAAGAGGTTATCCTGGAGATTACCCAGATCGGCAAGGAGTGTCATACCCCATGCGCTATCTACCGTCAGGCAGGCGATTGCGTGATGCCCAAGGAGGGGATTTTTGCCAGGGTGATTCGTGGCGGAGCGATAAGGAGCGAAGACCCAATAAGGGTAGAGTGTAAAGGATGACGGACGAGGCGAAAGGGTTCACTATACTGCGGGTTAATGAGCAGGGCAAGAGCAAGGTCGAGGATGTAGTGGCCAAGGAATTTCCCTTTACCATCATCTTAGACAACCAGGAGCTGGTAACCCTGC
>JBHIBU010000190.1:0-2379 GCA_046759245.1 Dehalococcoidia bacterium
GGTAAAATATGTTAAGCCCTCCTAGCCTCTAGGAAGGCTGTTTACCAACGCTGGTCGATCCCACCCACCCTCCCCTTGGAGCTTCGCTCCTTTCTCGCCCTATCTGAGCTGAGACTTTAGCAAAAGAGCTGCGACTTTAGCCGGCAGATAAGCTCCGATAAGGGCAAAGCCCCCGCAGCTTATCTAGGGTGGGAAGAAATAGGTTTCCGAACAACCTTTCCAGGCTGGCTTGACATTTCCTTCAGATGTATTAAGATTGTGTCTATAACCAAACGAGAGGAGCGTGGTGGCTATGGCAAATGCTGTTCTTGTGGTCGATATGCTGAGAGGCTTTTTAGAGGAGGGCAATCCCCTCTACTGTGGTGAGGGGGCGCGCCGTATCATCCCCAATATCGAGCGGCTTCTGAAGCAGGAGATGAAGAGGGGGTCTAGGATCTTTTTTCTCTGCGACAATCATGCCCCCGATGACGCCGAGTTCAAAATGTTTCCTCCTCACTGTATAGCCGGCACCGCTGAGGCGGAGGTCATTCCCGAGCTTGCCAAATACGCTACGGAGATCATCCCCAAGAGGCGCTACAGTGCCTTCTTCGACACCGACCTGGAGGAGAGGCTAAAGGCGCTGGCCCCCGACAAGATCATCGTTTGCGGCGTATGCACCAACATCTGCGTTTTGCATACCGTGGCCAATGCCAGAAACCGCGACTACCCGGTGGAGGTGCCCGTGGGCTGCGTCGCCTCCTTCGATGAGAGGGCACACCAGTTTGCCCTGGAGCACATGGAGAGGACGCTGGGGGCGAAACTGACTCACTCCTCAGCACAAGCGGTGCTTCAGCCCCGCTTCGAAACCCTTGATCCCATCCTTTCCGGGGAGACCACCGATGTTTACTTCGCCCGAGCCGTGGAGATACTGCGCAAAGAGGGTCTCAATCCGGTGGCCACTATGGAGATCTTCCCCTCCAGGGCGGGGATCCTCTGCGGCATCGAGGAGGTAAAGGCCCTGCTCGCCAAGGCGCTGCCTGAGGATAGAGAGGTGTGGGCGCTCTCCGAGGGGGAGCCCTTTGCCAGGAAGGAGGTGGTGCTGCGGATAACCGCCCCCTATCAGAGCTATGGCGTATATGAGACTGCCCTGCTGGGCATGTTGGCTCACTCCAGTGGCTGGGCGACGGCGGCCAGGGAGTGTGTCGAGGCTGCCCATGGCCTTCCCATCATCAGTTTCGGCGTCCGCCACGTTCACCCCCTCATCGCCGGGGTCATGGACTACGCCGCCATCGCCGGCGGCTGCGTTGGCTGCTCCAGCATCTCCGGCGCCAGGCTTGCCGGCATCGAGCCCTCGGGAACCATGCCCCATTCCCTGATCCTGATCATGGGGGATACGGCAAAGGCTACCTTAGCCTTCCACAGGCATATGCCCCCCGAGGTGCGCCGCATCTCCCTGGTCGACACCTTCAAGGACGAGGCCGAGGAGAGCGTCATCGTCGCCCAGGCCCTTGGTGGCCACCTGCAGGGGGTGCGCCTCGATACCCCCCTGGAGCGGGGCGGGGTTACCGTTCATTTGGTCCAGGAGGTGAGGGCCTGGCTCGACCTCGCTGGCTTCGAAGAGGTGAGCATCTTCGTCAGTGGCGGGCTCGACCCGGAGCGGATCAGGTACTTTCTGGATAGTGGCGCCCCCGTGGATGGCTTCGGGGTGGGGAGCTACATCAGTGGCGCCAGGCCCATCGACTTCACCGCCGACCTCCACCAAATAGAGGGCAGGCCCATCGCCAAGAGGGGTCGAATCCCTGGCATCACACCAAGCCCTCGCCTCAAGCGAATAATGTGAGTGAATCCGGCTCGGGGAGCCAGGTGCTTACTAAGGAGGGAGGCAGAGATGAGCGTCAAGGTCGTTGATAACAAGAGCGGCAAAGAGACCGTTGGCAAGTACGCGTCGGTCAAAGGTGGTCAGGTCAACCTTTATACCGGCATTATGTCGGACAAAAAGGGTGGCTGGCGGGGCTGTGGCAAACGCATCGTCTTCCCTGCTCAGGGCGTCACCGTCACTGCCGACGACCCAGCCAAAGAATTGAAACAGGAAGGCTAGTTCGCATCCAATCGATCAGGCGCTCCATTGGTGCGGAGCAGGTGGAGACACCTTTCGAAAGCTTCAATTGCTACAAGCTAGAGCTCTCGATTCTTGGCACTACGCAGTATTTGTGGTATGGTGTAAATAGTCCACACTATCTGGTCAAGGCCGAGGTCGAGGACATCATCATGCTGCTGGAGACAGTCTCAATCCCTTAGCCAGCCAGAGGAGAGTTATTGGTACAAATAATCTGGGATTTCTTCGTCTCCTGGTTCCAGAATCCCAGCGCTGAGCGGGGATTGACCTGGCTTTGGCTCTCC
>JBHIBU010000191.1:0-2331 GCA_046759245.1 Dehalococcoidia bacterium
ATTTTCTGGTGTGAAAGCTGCCCTCGCTCCCTGTAATCCCCTGAACCAGAAGCCTTGTATTCTCATCGATCAGGATGCTCAAGGAAATCCTCCTGCAACATGTTTTCGCAACCCTCCTAGCCGCTGGCGCGTTGGGTCAGGCGGCGTTCCATTTCCTCCCTGGCCTGTTCCTCGGTAATGGGCGGGCCATAAAAGGCGAGCTCCCCGTCCATGAAGATGCCAATGGCCATCCCCTTTTCCAGCACCGCCTGCCTGCTGTTCTGGTCGTGCTCATGTATCTCCACCCGATCACTGTAGTCGCCAGCCACCTGCTTGACCGCTTCGCAGTTGGAGACACTCACGCAACAGCGTTCGCAATTCAACAGATCGATGCGCAGCCTATCGCCGCCGGCGGGGGGCGTGAAGGAGGCTTCCAGATAGGAGGGAGCTTTCGCCTCGGGGCCAAGGGGCAGGAAGAGAAGAGCTGCCGGGCCTCCGGAGGCAACCTCCCTAAATCCCATCTTGCGGAAGAAGTTTTGGGGCATGAACTCAAACCCCTCCTCATCAGGAGGGAAGGAAAAACCCTCCACAGCCAGGCCGCTGGCTCCCTGTTTCTGGGCATCCCTGATGGCGGCCTCAACGAGGGCCCTTCCCACACCTTGCCCCCAGCCTCCGGGTTGAACGAAAAGGCATTGGATGGCATAGAAGCCTTCGCCTCCCATCTCCATAGGGGCGGCTTCGATGGGGTAGTAGAGGACAAAGCCTGAGGGCTCCCCCTCCTGGGTCCAGGCGACCTGTCCTCGAAGCGTGCCGCGCCCCAGCCACTCCTCCAGTCGGCGGAGCATCCTCTCGCCGGCGTCCCCGTGAACAAAGGGGCTATGGACACAAAAAATAGCCTGGCGCAGGTTGGCACGGGTTAAGGATTCCACTGGCATGAACTACCTCCTTAATTATCTTGCTCGGCCCGATGCTGCGGCCACTGCCTTCTCCGCAGCATCTTTTAAGTCCTTGGCCAGGATTACGGGCAGGCCAGATTCGGCGAGGAGCTGCATTCCCTCCTCCACATTGGTCCCTCTCATCCTGACCACCACAGGAACCTTGATCTCTATCTGTTTTGCCGCCTCGATGACACCCCGAGCCACGATATCGCACCTGAGGATGCCACCGAAGATGTTGATCAGCGCCGCTTTAACCTTGGGATCGGAGAGGAGGATGATGAAGGCTCTGGTTACCATCTCGTCGCTGGCACCACCACCGACATCGAGGAAGTTTGCCGGCGCAGCGCCCATGAGCTTGATGATGTCCATAGTGGCCATAGCCAGTCCTGCCCCGTTGACCATACAGCCCACATCGCCATCGAGCTTTATGTAGGCGATGTTATGCTTCGATGACTCCAGCTCCAGCTCATCCTCCTGCCCCGGGTCACGGAGCTCAGCATAATCTCGGTGGCGGAAGAGTGCGTTATCGTCCAGGTTCATCTTGGCATCCAGGGCCAGCAGCCTGCCATCGGAGGAGAACACCAGGGGGTTGACCTCGGCCAGGGAGCAGTCCCTCTCCGTGAAGGCCCGATAGAGGTCTGCGATAAGCTGGGACACCGGTCTTATCTGCTCCGGCTCCAGATTCATACCGAAGGCAAGCCTTCGACCCAGGAAGGGCTGAAAACCCATTATAGGGTCGATATAGGCCTTCAGGATCCTCTCCGGCGTCTCGGCTGCCACCTCCTCGATGTCCACCCCCCCCGCCTCACTGGCCATGATCACGGGCCGGCCAGTTGCCGAATCGATGACAATGCCCAGGTATACTTCCCGCTCGATGGCTATTGCCTCCTCGACGAGGACCTTCTCCACGGGGATCCCTTCGGGCGATGTCTGGTGGGTCACCAGCCTGCTCCCGATTATCTGGCTCGCCAGCCTTTCCGCCTCCTCGGGGGATGATGCGGTCTTGATCCCCCCAGCCTTGGCCCGACCTCCAGCGTAGACCTGGGACTTGATCACCACCGCCCCACCAAGCTGTGAGGCGATCTCCTTGGCCTCCGCTGGCGTTGCCGCCACGCTCCCTCTGGGCACGGGGACGCCATACTTGGCCAGGATCTCTTTGGCTTGATACTCATGGATTTTCACCGCTTAACCCCCTTTTCCCTCTTTTTCGATGAGCTCTTCCGCTTAGAAGCTGGCTTTATGGATCAGGGCTACGGGCTGCAACTGCTGTAGCCCGATGTGCGAAAAAACGGAGGGGGTGGGATTCGAACCCACGGTCCCGAAAACTCGAGACTGCGGTTTTCAAGACCGCCACCATAAGCCGCTCGGTCACCCCTCCCAGCTTTGAGTTGTACCTCAAGACCTCCCCTGAAAA
>JBHIBU010000192.1:0-2302 GCA_046759245.1 Dehalococcoidia bacterium
TCAAAGATGTCCCCATTTCATCCAAAGAGGAGCTCTACTACTTCAAGCTATTCCACAGTTTCTTCAGCACCGAAGGCCTCCACCGGGTCATTGGCAAGTGGCGGGGCAGGTACTCTGGTGTTTGATCTGCTCATAAAAGGTGCTGACCCCCTTTCTATTTTGTAACACAAACTTAATTTAGGCTTAATACGCTGGAAACACTCAATTATTACCATAGTGGCGAGAAAGGATAGAGAGGAGGTTGAAATGCCTGTTGACTCCGGCGATACGGCATGGCTTCTGGTCTCGTCAGCTCTGGTGATGCTGATGACCCCGGGGGTAGCTCTGTTCTATGGCGGGATGGTGAGGAGGAAGAACGTCATCTCAACCATCATGATGAGCTTCGCCATCCTCGCTATGGTGGGTATCCTCTGGGTGCTCTACGGCTACAGTTTAGCCTTTGGGCCCGACATCGGGGGCATAATCGGCAATCTCGATTGGCTCGGTCTCAGGGGTGTGGGTCAGGAGCCTTCTTCCGCATATGCTCAAACTGTCCCTCACCTGGCTTTTATGATATTCCAGGCTATGTTCGCCATAATCACTGCCGCCCTTATTAGCGGCGCAGTGGTGGAGCGGATGAAGTTCCGCTCGCTCATCATTTTCTCTATCCTATGGACAACCTTGGTCTATGTCCCTGTAGCCCACTGGGTTTGGGGTGGTGGAGGCTGGCTCGCCCAGCTCGGTGCCCTGGACTTTGCCGGCGGCACGGTGGTTCACATGAACGCCGGCTTCTCGGCTCTAGCGCTCGCCATGGCACTGGGTCCGCGCAAGGGATTCCTGGAAAAGGAGACTATGGCAGCCCATCATCTACCCATGGTTATGCTTGGCGCGGCACTGCTCTGGTTTGGCTGGTTCGGCTTCAATGCTGGCAGCGCCCTGACCGCTGGAGGCCTGGCGTCCAGCGCTTTTGTAGCTACTCAAATTGCGGCTGCTTCTGCAGCTTTCACCTGGATGATACTCAGCTGGATGCAGCGGCGACCGAGCCTCCTCGGTGCCGCCACCGGAGCTGTCGCTGGACTGGTGGCCATCACCCCCGCAGCCGGGTTTGTGCCCCCGCTAGCGGGAATACCTATAGGCATTGGAGCAGCGGCGGTCGGCTACTACTTTATAGCCTTCAGGATGAGGCGAAGTATAGATGAGTCCCTCGATGTGTGGGCGGTGCACGGCATGTGCGGCGCCTGGGGTGCCCTGGCCACCGGCATCTTTGCCAGCGCAGCGATTAATGCCGGGGGTGCCGACGGTCTACTTCTGGGAAATGCCTTACAGTTGGCCAAGCAAGTGGCCAGTGTCGCCATCGTCGCGGCATATGCCTTCGGCGTCACCTGGGTCCTGGCAAAGATTCTAAAGGCCAGTGTCGGGCTGAGGGTTAGGGAGGAGGAGGAAATGGTGGGGCTGGACATAGCCCAACATGGGGAGAGAGCATACGGAGGTATAGCAGAATGAAGAAAGTAGAGGCCATTGTCAGACCGGAGAAGCTCGATTCGGTGAGAGCGGCTTTGGAGGAGAAGGGCATCCTGGGGATGACGGTCACCGAAGTCAGCGGCAGAGGACACCACAAGGGTATCGCCTTACAGTGGAGGGTGGGGGAGTATCGAGTAGAATTTCTACCCAAGCTGAAGCTGGAAATCATTTGCAAGGACGAAGATTGTAGTGTGGTGATCGATACTATTTGCCAGGCAGCACAAACTGGCAATGTAGGGGACGGAAAGATATTTGTCTTACCTGTTGACAATGCGGTGAGGGTGAGAACCGCTGAGGGGGGCGAGGAGGCGATCTAGCTTTGTCTATTAAACTGAGGGAGGAATCATGACGCCAGAAGAGATTCTTGACTTTGTGAAGGAGAACAGTATTGAGATCGTAGACCTGAAATTCAACGATCTGCCAGGACTATGGCAGCACTTCTCAATTCCCTCTAGCGAACTTAGCGATATTGATGACCCTACTCGGGGCATCTGGGTGGATGGCATAGGTTTCGATGGTTCAAGTATCCGTGGTTTCCAGCAAATTCAGGAAAGCGATATGATACTTATGCCAGATCATGAAACGGCGGTCATCGACCCTATCTGTGAGGTTCCCACCCTGAGTATAATCTGCGACATCTATGACCCTCTAACTAAGAAAGCTTACACTCGCGACCCTAGATATATAGCCAAAAAGGCAGAGGAATACCTCAAATCCACCGGAATTGCCGACGTCAGCTACTGGGGCCCGGAGATGGAATTCTTCATCTTCGATGATATAAGGTTCGATCAGAATCAGCGCT
>JBHIBU010000193.1:0-2270 GCA_046759245.1 Dehalococcoidia bacterium
CACCGCCAAATATAAACGCACCCTGCTAAAGCTGAGCGGCGAGGCGCTGATGGGGGAGGGCGAATTTGGCATCGACCTCGCCACCCTCTCCACTATCGCCCAACAGATAAAGCAGGTGGTGGGCATGGGGGTTGAGGTTGGTATCGTCGTTGGTGGCGGAAATATTTGGCGAGGAGCAATCGCTGAGGCTAGAGGGATGGATCGAGCTACCGCCGACTATGCCGGAATGCTGGCCACCCTAATCAATGCCTTGGCGCTTCAGGACGCCTTGGAAAAAGAGGGGGTGACCACCAGGACGCAAAGCGCTGTCGCCGTTCAAGCCGTCGCTGAGCCATATATTCGGCGCCGCGCCATTCGCCACCTGGAGAAGGGGCGAGTGGTCCTTTTCGCCGGAGGCACCGGAAACCCCTATATGACCACAGATACCGCAGCGGCACTGCGGGCGATAGAGATCGGTGCCGAGGTGCTGCTCATGGCAAAGAACAGGGTCGATGGCGTCTACGACGCCGACCCCCTTAAAAACCCCGGCGCCAGAAAGTTCGAAAGGCTTAGCCATATCGATGCCCTAAAGTTGCAACTTGAGGTTATGGACTCCACCGCCCTTTCCCTTTGCATGGAGAACAGGCTCCACATAATTGTCTTTGACCTTCAAGCCCCGAGGAGCATTGTGCGGGTAGTGGCTGGGGAGCCCATTGGCACCATAGTTTCCAGCTAGTTGCGGAGGGGCAATGATCGATGACATCCTCTCAGAGGCAAGCACCAGGATGGGGAAGAGCATCGAAGCGATGAGGAAGGAGCTGGCAACGATCCGCACCGGGCGGGCTACCCCAGCGATCGTCGCTTATATTAAGGTGGACTACTACGGCGTTCCCACCCCCCTCAACCAGATTGCCACCATCTCGACCCCGGAGGCCAGGCTTCTCCTGATTCAACCCTGGGATAGACATGCCCTGCCCAGCATCGAGAAGGCCATCCTAAAGTCGGACCTTGGGCTCAACCCCGCCAGCGATGGCAATGTGATCCGCCTCAGCATCCCCCAGCTCTCCGAGGAGCGAAGAAGGGAACTGATCAAGGTGGTTCGTAAGCGGGCTGAGGAGAGTAGAGTGGCCCTGCGAAACATAAGAAGAAGCACCCTGGAAGAATTCAGGGAACTGGAGCGAAAAAAGGGGATCTCCCAGGATGAGCAAAAGCGCGCCCAGGAGAGATTGCAGGAGCTCACCGATAGCTTCATCGAAGAGGTGGATAGGGTGGGAAGGGATAAAGAGGCGGAGCTACTTGAGATATAATCAGGGCATATCACCGTGACAAAATCCAAGATTAAGCGTATCCCCAATCATGTGGCCATCATCATGGATGGCAATGGCAGGTGGGCCAGGCAGAGGATGTTGCCCAGGATTGCCGGCCACCGCGCCGGAACGGAGAACATCCGTGAGGTCATCGAGTGCTTCGCCGACTACGGGGTAAAGTATCTCACCCTCTTTACCTTCTCCACCGAGAACTGGAGCCGCCCCCGGAGAGAGGTGAGAGGGTTGCTTCGTATCCTGGAGGAGGCGATCGACCGTGAGACCCAAAAGCTCCATGAGGAGGGGATCAAGCTCCTGCATCTTGGTCGCCTCGATAGGCTTTCGGAAAGCCTTCGGCAGAAGCTTCAATATGCCATCGAGCTTACCAAGGATAATACCAGAGGGACACTGAGTATCGCCTTCGACTACGGCGGTCGCGCTGAGATCGTGGATGCGGTGAGGCGCATTCTTGACCAAGGCATCCCACCACAGAGCATAGACGAGGCACTACTGAGTAGCTATCTATATACCGCGGGCCTGCCCGACCCGGACCTGATTATTCGCACCGCCGGCGAGATGAGGCTCAGTAATTTCCTGCTATGGCAGGCAGCCTATAGCGAGTACTACTCCACACCTACCTTCTGGCCAGACTTCGGCAGGGAGGAGATTGAGAAAGCGCTTGTTGCCTATAGCCAGCGGGAGAGGCGTTTTGGGGGGCTGAGAGCTGAGGACACCCAGTCTCAGCGGTGAGGATGATCAGACAAAGGGTTCTCAGCACCTTAGTTCTTATCCCCCTCATCTTCGTTATCATCTGGTTCAGCGACCCCTATACCTGGCATTTCTATTTCTATTCCACCCTAGTGGCCGTGGTGGCAGCGCTGGGGGCGGTGGAGTTCTATGGCATGAGGGGCCTCTCCCGGAGGCATCCCCTCACCATATTCGGTCTCATCTGGGTGCTCCTTTTCATCGTCAGTGCCCATTTTGAAG
>JBHIBU010000194.1:0-2263 GCA_046759245.1 Dehalococcoidia bacterium
GTAGCGTCTGGAGCGGACATCGCTGGCATCGGGATTGGCGCCGCCGGCACCTGTGAGGCCTCAACCGGCATTGTCGCCTCCTCACCCCACCTACCGCGGTGGCGCAACACTCCTCTAAGAGATATCATCCAGCGTGAGTTCGGCCTTCCCACCTGCTTGGACAACGACGCTAACGTGGCAGCTTTAGGGGAATATTATTTTGGAGCAGGCGTGGGCATCGACGATTTCATCTATGTGACGGTGAGCACGGGAATCGGTGGTGGGCTGATGATCGATGGCAAGATTTATCGGGGGGTATCGGGTAGCGCCGGCGAAATAGGGCACATGACCATCGATGTCAATGGACCTCGTTGCGCTTGTGGCAACATTGGCTGCTGGGAGACGCTGGCCTCCGGCACAGCCTTGGCCAGAGAGGCAGTGAGGCAGATCGAAGCCGGGGCCCAAACCAACATCTTGAGTTTTGCCCAGGGCGACCTCAAAGAGGTCAGCGCTAAGACTGTTTTCCTGGCTGCTCAGCAGGGCGATAGGCTGGCCAATGACTTGATCTCGCGGACCGGTTACTATGTAGGGGTGGGCTTAGTCAACCTGGTCAATATCTTTAACCCCGAGCTTATCTTGATCGGGGGCGGATTATCTCAGATGGGCCGGCTGCTTTTAGACCCCGCCCTCAGGGTGGTGGCGGAGCGTGCCTTTGAGCTACCAGCCAAGGCAGTTCGCATTGAAATAGCCCGGCTGGGGGCCGATGCCGGGGTATTGGGGGCGGTGGCCTTGTTTCTTCAGGAAAAAGCTAAGGGCGATAGAGCGCTCAGGCATGGCATGTAGCCCGCTAGTGTCCGAGGGCTAATTTGCCCTGTCCATGATGTTATCGGGGCAGGTATACCGTTGGTGTGGAGGGGAAATCTGTGCCAAGGGTTGATCACGCCCTCGGAAGGGTCTCCCTCTCACTATGGCACCCTGTCCCATTCTCTAAAGGGAAGCCTCAGCTAGGAAGAAAGCCAGAGCACATCGCCGCAAAGCCCCGCCCTTTGGGGACGGCTGGAGAAAACGGCGAATTCCTGTTTCTCCTTGGCCAAGACGGTGTCATCACCGTGACCTGGATAGACCAGCGTTTCATCGGGGAGGATGAAGAGCTTCTCGGTGATCGAGCTAACGATCTGTTCAAAATCGGCGGGAGTTCTCGTCTTGCCCGGCCCCCCGGGGAAGAGGGTATCGCCTGAAATGAGGTGCTTTCCGCTGAGCAAGCACAAACTTCCCGGGGAATGACCTGGGGTATGAATGACATTTAGGCTCACCGTGCCGAAGCTCACCACGTCACCATCCTTCAGGATCCAGTCAGGCGATAAGGGGATAAAACCCGCCTCCAGCTTGTGGATCGCTATGGGAGCGCCAAGCTTAGCTCGAACCGCCTTAAGACCCCCGAGATGGTCGAAATGGGTGTGGGTGATTATTATATATTTTACCTCGATCCCCTCGGCCTGGGCCAAGATTCGCCATGCGTCGCCGGGGGTATCGACAATAACCCCCTCACCGCTTTGGGGACAAGCCAATATGTAGCTATTGGTGCCAAAGGGTGCCGACTCCATTTTCTTGATCCGAATCTCTCCATCGTAGTGCCAAGTCATTTCACCTCCTTAGACGATAAGCTGATATTAAGATAAACCAAAAGGGAGGCGATGTCAAAGGGCTGGTTGTTGAGGGGGTGGAATGGATGCTATACTGGGATGGAGATGAGCTATTCCATCGAGGTCGAAGGTTTCCCCAGCTTGGAGGAGCGGTGGCAGGAGCTTCTTCAAGCTCGTCCCCAAGGCAACATCTTTTTGACCCCCCAGTGGCAAAAGGCATGGTGGCAGGAATTGGGCGCTGAGAGAGAATTACTATTGCTCTCGGTTCGCCGCGGCGCTGAGCTTGTGGGCATCGCCCCCTTGATGTGCCAAGGGGACACCATTTCCTTCATCGGCGATAACGATCTCTGTGACTACATGGACTTCATAACTTGCCAGGGTCAAGAATCCGCTTTCTCGGCGGTGCTCCTGGACTATCTTGAAGCGATGAAATGGCATTCCCTCGATCTCTACTCCTTGCTTCCCTACTCCATTGCCCTCAGCCATTTTGCTCCCCTGGCCGGGGAGAGAGGCTACCTGGTGGAGATAACAAGGGAGGATGTCAGCCCCCAGGTTATCCTTCCCAGAAGCTGGAAGGAGTACCTTTCTCAACTGAGCGGGAAGGATCGTCATGAGCTCAGGCGCAAGCTGCGGCGCCTCTC
>JBHIBU010000195.1:0-2235 GCA_046759245.1 Dehalococcoidia bacterium
CCCCCTCATCCTCCTGATCACGCCCATCTTTGACAGCATGTTCGGCACCCTACACAGCGTCACGGAGTCAGCGTTCATGGCGGAGAACAGCGAGAGAGAGGAGAGGGTACACCTCTTCAGCGTGTCGGAAGGAACGGGGACCCTCGCGTCCGTCGCCGGAGCAGGCATAGCGGCCTCCGCGGCAGCCATCATCGGAGTGTTGCCCTTCGTCACCGACGTAATAGCAGCTTACAGACTCCTCGTCGGAATCGGAATAGCGGGTTGGTTCTTGTCTCTGATCCCAGCCCTCATGCTCCAAGAGTTGAAGCCAGACAACAAGACACCTACAGAAAATGGAGGGGAAAGCACCCCTGGAATCTTGGGGACCCTCAGGAGGCAGGTGAAGCATCCGGACAGGATAAAGAAGCTGGTGGTCGCTAATTCCACCGTGGCTTTAGGCGCGGCAGCGGTTATCCCGCTGCTTAACGTTTTCTTCAATAGAGGACCCCTCCGGGCGACCGAACTGGAGATAGGTCTGATATTCGGTGCCGGCTTCGCCTTTCTCGCTTTGGGCAACTTCCTCGCCCCTCTACTCTCTCGAAGGATGAGAAAGGTCGACGCCACCTTCACAACAAGGATGGCATCCCTCCCATTCATCCTCCTCATACCCCTGGCGGCTCAGCTCGCGGGTGACATAGGCATCGCACTCGCCCTTGCGGGGGCGGCCTATGTCCTAAGGATCACGCTGATGAACCTGTCAAACCCCATCTTCGAGGCCTTCAGCATGGAGATCTTGGACAGAAGCGAGAGGGCCACGGCGGTCGGCGCCCAGAGAACGGCATCTTCCTTGTTGGGGATGGTAGGGATCTACGTAGGGTCGTATCTCATGAACTCGGGTGATTTCGTCACACCATTCCTGCTGATGTTCGCGGTATACCTCGTGGCTAACATCCTCCTACTGGTCTTCTTCCGCCGGATGGAAGTCGAACTCGAGGCTGCCGAGCAACCTCAACCATAGAACCGTAAATAGCTTCAGCCACGGCAATCAGGGGCTAGACACGCTATGACGACAGAGACTGGGCGAACCACAGATCGCCGCGATGTTGAGAAGGTCGTATCCGGTACAGAGCGATTAGGATCCTGGCTAGGACGGAGGATCAGATAGTCGCCCACACTAGGATACTACCACCGCGGCCTAAGCGTCTATGCGTATCTAGTGTGGATGCAGTCGGCGCCCTCGCACAGGTCGCAGCTGAGGCTTACTCTTCACCTAGGGCGGAAAGCGCTTGCCGCAACGCTGCTCTTGCGTCCCCTAAGAGGAATGGATGGGGGCTCTCCTGCCGGGTGTGCAGCGGGATAAGAGCGTCGAATCGGAAATGGAGCAGTTTCGACCACGCCTTCCTTGTCTCTGGGGAGGGAGGCTTGCCCGTTGGAAGGGAGATGATTTGCCCCTTGGCGTCCAAACCTAGATCGTCCCCGCAAAACAGGATGTGACGACCATGATGGTGAAGCAGGAGGGCGGCGGAGCCCGGAGTTTCGCGGGGGGCGTGGATGAGGAGGAGGTCGGGGGCAGGCCGGAAGTCGTCGGTCCAGGCGAGGTCGACGGCGCACTCCTCTAGGTGTGTTGCATCAAGCTCGTGGAGGGCTATCTGACACCCGAATCGCTCCTTGTACTGGCAGGCGGGGATCCGGCGGGGAAAGGGCCCTCGGGAGGAGCGACCCACCCACGGGAGTGCGTCCCCTACCTCATCGGAGTGGGTGACGAAGATGAGGGCTAAGCCGCCGTGGTCCTCCATCCACTCGGCTATGCTGGGCCGGTAGAGAAGAGGGCTGACGAGGAGGTTTCCCTCGCCCCGCTCCACGAAGTACGAGCGGGCGAACCAACCGCCGGGACCATGCAGGGCCTGCAAGTAATATACGCCCTCCAGGCTGGGAGCTGGCGAGAAGCTCGCGGGGTTCCTGCCCTGCGTCATGAGTGCTCAGCTATCTGTGAGTGAAAAAGCCCCTTATTAGCGGGAGACATGGTGGCTAGCTACTTCCCCGCTCATCGCCACAGGGATTCCCCGTGCCTTGTGTGGATGCGGCCGGTGCCCTCGCACAGAGGTCGCAGCTGACTTCCTCAGCACTGGCTACCTACCTTGGCGTTTCTACGCCGCATACACCGTCATATCTCTGCTGGGGCTCCTCCTACCCTACAGGAGGTTCTTCCCCCGAAAGTGACGACTCCAACTCACGGCTTTCGTCTGCTGAGCCAGA
>JBHIBU010000196.1:0-2228 GCA_046759245.1 Dehalococcoidia bacterium
ATGCTGTATTGTGCTCCGATATGGATTTCTTTGAGGGAGATTACCTGTCAAACGAAATGCTGGCGGATAGTGTGGGGTCCTATCTCAAGCCGGGGCTCAAGGTGAATACCGGGGGAACCACAGGGGGAACGGCCGCCATTGCCGGCTGGTATCATGTGGCCTCGGGGCTTTTTGACACCGTCCTCACCGTAGCCTATCAAAAGCTGGATGAGCCCATCGCCTCTACAGCCTGCATGATTACCTGCTACGACCCTGTTTATGATAGGGATTTCGGCACCGGGGCTATCGGTCTTCTGGCCCAGATGGCCCTGCGCTATATGGCTGCCTCGGGATGCAGCGAGGAACACGGGGCGATGATCCGGGTGAAATCGGACAAGAATGCCCTGAGAAACCCCAATGCCCATCTGAGGCTTAATATCTCTGTCGAAGATGTGATGAACTCCAGGATGGTGACCTATCCCTTGAGGCTCCTCCATATATGTCCCGATAGCGCCGGTGCCTGTGCCCTGGTATTGGCCTCGGAGAAGAAGGCGAATAAGATCACCAACAAGCCGGTTTGGATTAAGGATCACATCACCGTTCATCGAAGCTACTCTGCGTTTTCAGGCGCTGTCAGTGCCATCCCCTGGGAACAGAGCCACACCGTGGCGGCGAGAAAGCTATTTGCCCGCAATGGGATAACCAATCCTCGCAAAGAGCTTCAGACCTTCGAGATATATGAGCCAACCTCCTGAACCGAGCTTGAGTGGCTGGAAGACTTCATGCTCTGCGAAAAAGGGGAGGCTTGGAAGCTCCTGGAGAAGGGGGTGTGGGACTTGGAGGGTGAATTTCCGGTCAACCCCTCGGGAGGCGTCGTTTGCACCAATCCCATTGGGGCAACGGCCATGATCCGAGTTGCCGAGGCTGCCCTCCAGATCAGGGGGGATGCCGGTGAGCATCAGGTGACCCGGGAGGTCAAGAGAGCTATAGCTAGCTCCTGGGGAGGGGCAAGCTGGAGCATCCTGTTCCTGTTGACGAAATCGCTTTATGACTAACATCTTAGGGGGCCGAAATGACAGAGAAAGCCGATGAAGAACTCCTTATACTGCCAATCACCTATGATGTGCCCTATAGATGGTCGGCTGGCGAGCATGTGGGCAGGTTCCTCGAAGAGCTAAGGGATAACGCCAGGATTTATTGTAATCTATGTCCCAAATGCGGGCGGGCACAGGTGCCGCCCCGGCCGGTATGTGACAGATGCCACGTGAGAAGGGGGGAATGGGTGGAGCTGGGGCACAAAGGGACGGTGTTGACCTTCGTTGTGGTTCAGCAGTCCTTCTGGGACCCAACCTATGGCATAATGCGCCCGGTCCCCTACACCATCGGCACCATCCAGCTTGACGGTCCTCCTTCAAGCTTCACTCACTTGCTGGAGGAAACGGACCCTGAGAAGTTGCGGATAGGGATGCGGGTCCAAGCGGTTTTCAAGCCCAAGGAGGAGCGTAGAGGGCACATCAGCGACATTTTGCACTTCAAGACCATTGAAGAATAAGGAATCAGGAGGCAGAGAAGGTGAGGCAAAGGATGGAAGCCAAAGAGCCGATAATCATTGAGGGGCGGATAGTGGTGCCCTACAGGTACAGTGTGGGGGGTGTCGGCAGCAAGTTCCTGATCGCGCTCAGGGATAATAAGAGGATCATGGCCATAAGGTGTCGGGAATGCAATCGTGTCTATATGCCGCCGCGGGGCAACTGCAGCCGCTGTTTCAGCAAGCTTGAGGAATGGGTGGAACTTGAGGGCAAGGGCACCTTGTTGACCTATACTATAATCAATTATCCGCTGCCCATCCATCCCGTGGAAGCCCCCTTCGCCTATGGGGTTATCCAGCTAGATGGGGCCGACACCGGCTTTACCCATCTTTTGGGCGAAGTTGATCCTAAAGAGATAAGGATTGGGATGCGGGTTGAGCCTGTTTTCAGGGAAGAGCGAGAGGGCAATATATTGGATATCAAGTATTTTCGGCCGCTTTCGTCGGAATCTTGAGCAGCGCATGAGCCACTTTTGGCCAAGTTCCAAGTCGGTGCGATTTTCTATCTGCTCAGCCTGGGAAATAGTACGGTTCCTCTCGATGACCTGAAACAGATGGATAGCAGGCTCTTTCGGGGGAGCCCATAGGGCTTGACCGGGATATGTCGGCCGCCCTTGGCGAGGGCTGAAACCCAAATTATGCCCCATGGCGAGCCAGCATA
>JBHIBU010000197.1:0-2224 GCA_046759245.1 Dehalococcoidia bacterium
TTCCGTGGCTGCCTCAAGCCCGTGGGCTATAGTGTGCCCATAATTCAATATCATGCGCCTCCCTCGCTCCCTTTCATCCTCGCTCACCACCTTAGCTTTAAGAGCAGCGCTACGCCTCACCGCCTCTGTGGTTGCTTCTACCTCCAGATTGACCAGCCTTTCTGCATAAGACTCCAGAAACTCCAGGAAATCTGGATCGAGGATCAAGGCGTGCTTAATCACCTCAGCCCATCCTGAGATAAGCTCCCGCTGGGGCAGTGTGGAGAGGATGCTCACATCGGTGAGGACGAGGCGAGGCTGATAGAAGGCGCCAATGAGGTTCTTGGCCTGGGGGTGATTGACGGCAACCTTTCCCCCAATGGAGGAATCGGCCATGGCAACGAGGGTGGTGGGCACCTGAACCAGGGGCATACCGCGAAGGAAGGTGGCAGCAACGAAACCAGCGAGGTCTCCCACCATGCCCCCGCCTAGGGCAACGATGGCATGAACCCTTTCAGCACGGCGCTCCACCAGCCAATCGTAGATCTTGACCGCGATGTCGATGGTCTTTGTGCCTTCGCCCGGGGGCACTACGAAGAACTCTACGGCAAAGCCGGCCTGCTCCAGGGAATCTACGGCACGAGCGCCATAGTGCACAAAGACCTCCTCGTCGCTGATGATACAGGCAAAGTCGCCGAGACCAGCATGGCGCATTCTCCCTCCCAGCTCATCAAGCAGGCCCCAGCCCACAAAAACCGGGTAGCTCTCGATGGGCGTAGTTACCACAAAGGCAGCGCCTTCACAGTAAGGGGCGTTGCTTTCCCGAGCACTTATCTGGGAAGGGGAAAAGATATGCCTCCTCGCCTGGTTCCACCTCTCGCTCACCTGCCTCCAGCCATGCATCACCTCATCGCAGACCTCATCGATGGCGAGAGGGTCGGTATGTACTGTCCAGTCTGCCATGGCGTAATAGGACTGGCGAAACATCTTCAGCGACTCGATGCGCCGCAGTGGGTCGGCGCCAGCGAGGAGCGGCCTCACTACGGAACTGGTCTCTTGAGCGGCGAGGAGTCGCTCATAGATGGTCTGCGGCTTGGCCTCAAGGCAGATCACCACCCCGCTCTGGGCCAGAAGCTGCCGATTCCTGGGGTCGAGGATTGCTCCACCACCGGTGGCAATGACAAGGCCCTTCTCTTCACAAACCCCCTCCAGGACCCGGCGCTCCAGCTCTCGAAAGTGCTCCTCGCCATCCTGGGCGAAGATATCGGGGATGCCTTTGCCGGCGAGGGCCACGATCTGGTCATCGCTATCCACAAAACGCCACCCGAGACGGCGTGCTACCTCCTGCCCTACCTGCGATTTGCCGGTGAAGGAGAAACCGATCAGGATAATGTTTCGAGGAGCTTTTTCACCCATCTAACTCCATCTCGATAATCGTGGTCTCCCAGCGCTTTAGGATACCAACCGGGGTTTTCAAAGATCACAGGAAGGGAAGGCCTCCCCTTCGCTATTGTCTCCAAGATGCGGGCAATATCTGCCCAGCCCTCCTCCGGGCTCTGGCTGGGGTGAACGGGGATGTGACGAAAGGCAAGGTAATCATCCAGCCCCCGATTGTTCCAGAGGTGAACCGAACCCACATGGGGGGCGACCTCTGCGGCAAACTGGTAAAGGTCGAAGCCATCCCGCTGAGCGGAGAGATTCATATGACCGCTATCGAAGCAGTAGCGGAGCACGGGGAACCGGCCCAACACCTCGGCGATGAAATCCACGGTGAGAAAGGGGCTTGGCCCGAAGCCCTCGATATGGATAGGAATGCCATGTTCCTCGCTGAGGAGGGCGAGACGCTGCCCGCTGTCCAAAGCTATATCACGCAGATCGCTATAACTCATGCCTCCTACCTCTGTGGAGGGAGGGGATGGAAAGTGAACCACCACATACTGGGCGCCGAAGTCCCCCGCCATCTCCATAGTCTCGCCGATCATCCTGAAATTGAGCTCCCTCTTCTCCTGCTCCACATCGCAGAGGAAGGCCCATGTTGGCGGGTTGGGATACCAATCCGGCTTGACGAGGGGGCAATGAATGCTCACCGCCAGGTCGTGGGCAAGGATCCCCCTTTTAAGTAGAGGCAACTCCTCAGCGCGGAAGTTATAGAACTCGCCGCGCCCCAGGCCGTTTTCCAGGATCACCTCCCTGAAGTGTTCCATCCGGTTGCAATGAAAGCCGAGGTTATGCACCCTGCCTCCTG
>JBHIBU010000198.1:0-2221 GCA_046759245.1 Dehalococcoidia bacterium
CCCTCCTGGCGCAGTGCCCGCAAAAAGCCGCCGGCATCGGTATTGTAGCCCACCAATCTGCCGCCGCGATTAACTATGGTGTTCCCCGCACCAATGGCCAGGGCGAGATCGTCAAGCTCGTCCATCAGGGGCATCACCGTCTCCTTATAGGGCACGGTGACATTTGCCCCCAGGGTTGAAGGCTGGCGAACCCGCTCCATGACGGCCTCAAATTCTGCTGGCTCCGTCTCCCAGGCTTGGTAGCGAAGGTCGAGGTTGTAGTGGTCAAAGGCTGCTTGCTGCATAGAGGGGGAGACGGAATGCCCCAAGGGGTATCCGATAAGACCAACATACCTTGTCATAAATCCAGCCCGAAAGAGGCGTGCTCTCTATCAAGGTAGCTCTGCAAGATAATTGCCGCCGCCATAGCATCGCGTCGCGCCTTTCTCTTATCGCCCTTGGACCCGGCATCTCTCATGAGGCGCTCGGCGGCGACCGTGGACAGCCGCTCATCCCAGGTATCTACGGGGATATCGGTGCGCTGAGAAAGCACCCTGGAGAGGCTGAGAACCCGCTCCGCCTGCTTGCCAATGCTGCCATCCAGGGAGCGGGGCAATCCGACCACGATTCGCCTCACCCCATGCTCACTGGCTAGATCGAGAATTGCCTTCAGGTCGGCCTCCTCCCCTACCCTCTCGATCACAGTAAGGGGGATGGCGAGCAACCCTTCGGGAGCGGCGATGGCTACCCCGATCCGTTTCTCGCCAATATCAAGTCCCAGCGTGCTCATGAATATTCCTTATCACAGCTTGCTTAGCAAGTCCTTCGCTAGGTCCAAAGCTTCGCTGAGTTTCTCCTTATCCCTGCCTCCGCCCTGCCCTAGCTCGGCTGTCCCTCCGCCTCCTCCGCCGGTGATTTCTGCCACCTGCTTGACTATCCTCCCCGCGTGGAATCCTCTACCTACCACATCGGCAGTGCCCATAGCGACAAAGCTAGGTCTGTTGTTGAAGACGGCACCGAGCACGAAGGCGCCTCTGCCAAGTTTCTCTTTCAAGAAGTCGCCCATCTCACGCAAAGCTTCAATACTTAACGCCTCTTCAACCGGCTCAGCGAGTATCTTGAAGTCCCCAACGGGCACAGCCTTCTTGGCAAGCTTCTTGGCTCTCTTCCTCAATAGCTCTCGCTCCAGGACGAGCGCTTTTCTTCGTTCCGCATCAAGCTCCTCTTGAAGGTCGGAAATGCGGCCTTTGATCTCGGGCGCTGAGATGTGCAATTCCTGGGCTGCCTCTTCCAAGAGGGAGAGCTGTTTGTGGACGAACTCCTCAGCGCCCCTTCCTGAAAGCGCCTCGATGCGGCGCATCCCGGCACCGATGCTGCCCTCACCCAGGATGAAGAAAAAGCCGATCTCCCCCGTTGACCCAACATGGGTGCCCCCGCAGAGCTCGGCGCTGATGACAGGCTCGCCTATCTCCACCATGCGCACCTCCTCCCCATACTTCTCTCCAAAGAAAGCCAAAGCCCCCTGAGCTATTGCCTCGCTATAAGAGGTGGTCCGAGCCTTCAGCGGCAGATTCTGGCGCACTTTTTCGTTCACAATGCGTCGCACTTCGAGGAGCTGCTCTCTGGATAGAGAGCCAGGATAGGTGAAATCAAACCTCAAGCGGTCCGGTGCCACCAGGGAGCCGGATTGCTGCACCTGGCTTCCCAGCACCTGGCGCAGCGCCGCCTGGAGGAGGTGGGTGGCGGTGTGGTTGCGGGCGATGTCGAGGCGGCGGTTTTCGTCCACCTTGGCTTCCACTTGGTCACCGATCGATATTTGCCCTTCCACCACCTTCCCCTGATGAACTACGAGCTCGCTGCCGCTCACTGTTTGTCTGACGGTATTGGCAACAGCGATTCTACACCTTTCGCCACGAATCTCCCCGGTATCGCCAACCTGACCTCCCATCTCCCCATAGAAGGGCGTCTCCAGCAGAATTATCTCAGCATCCTGCCCTGGAGAAGCGGTCTCTGCTGGCTCGCCCTCCACAAGCAGTGCCACTACAATAGAGCCACGTTTGAGCGTTTCATCGCCGACAAATACTGTAGGGGGAGCATTGAGCCTGTCATAAGCTTCCGCCCTCTGCTCGGGAGCAAACCTCTGCGCCGCCCGCGCCCGCTCCCGCTGGCGCTCCATCTCTTTTTCGAAGCTTTCCAGGTCCACTGAGAGCCCGTTCTCGGCGGCGATCTCGGCGGTAAGCTC
>JBHIBU010000199.1:0-2210 GCA_046759245.1 Dehalococcoidia bacterium
AGACGGGAGAAAAGGCGGGAACCCCTTGCCTCCTTTCTGAAGCAGATTATACCCCGTCAACACTTGGGGGTCAACCTGTCCAGGCCTTGCGCCGAGCTTGCAGTTGTACAATCCGATGGAATGTTTACTTCTGAGTCGGCTCCGAAAAAGCCCATTGGCGCTGTCCTCAAACGCTAATTAGGAATAGAAGCGCTTCAAAAAGCCGGGCACTGATCTCGTTCAGATTGAAGCAACTGACCTCCGATATTGACAATCCTCCATGTCGCAGTATCGGCAGGGATCGATCCCCTTTCCACTTTCTAACCCCTTGCCCATGCCAACACAAAAAGAGACGGATTTTCTAGGTATCATCATACAGTTCTCATTGAGGCGAACACCTATCGTTTCACCGGGAAGAAGGGCGAAGAGCGCCCTCTGCTCCCTCACGTCCCATTTTCCATATCCAGGGCTCAACCTGGGGCCTACCCTGATATTCAAATCTTTTGCCCTTTGGCAGATGAAATGGTTAACATAGTCTGCCACAATATCAACCGCTACCGAGCCCACGCTATCCAACATCAGCGCAGCGGGGTATTCCCCCTCCAGAAAGAGTTGAGAGACCCTGTCCTCTAGTGCTGAATCAATGGTGCATAATGCTACCCCCAAATACTCTGAACCTCTCCAGTCCTTCAGGCCATGCCCAGGTGTTGATTGTAATCAAATAGCTCACCGATGGCAAGCAGAGATTCCTCCTCGCCTTAAAGATGGCAAAGTCCCGTATCAATGTTGGCATGCGCATGGACCTTGCCGGGGCGCTGGACTACGAAGCGAAATGTGCCGCTATCCTGGGTAGCAGCGAGGATCGTATAGAGGGGATGCAGGCTTTCATAGAGAAGCGCAAGCACGTGTTCAAGGGCAGATGAGCAACCAGATAAATGGGTCTTCCAAGTCGGAACCTAGTCGACCAAGGGGGCGCAACCCGATAGGGAGGAAAGCTAGCTTTCTGGGTTGTCCCCCTTAAAATTTCTTTAGCGGGGCTTCCTATCGCAGCCGGATGACAGCAACGATAATGCCAAGGACAAGCCCAATGAGAAGATAGAGGCTAAAAAAGCCCAAGAAAAGGGAGCCAATAACAGAACTAAGAACCACGCTCATACCGCCGATAACCTGCAACCTTAAGCCGCGCTTGCGGTTGACGGAAAGGCTGATCAGCTCCCCGATAGCAAAGCCAACACCGGCCGCCAGTAAAACATAGAAAAGGATAAAGGGGAATAGCCCAAAGAGCAGGGCCCAGGCAAAACCGGCGACGACGGCAACCCCAACGCCCACCCCCGAAGCGATAAGATACTGCCGAGAAGAGACCTCAAAGGTAGGTAAGCGCTTTAATTTGGCGCAATCGAGACAACGGGCTCCCACAGGCGTCTGCACCATACATTTGGGGCAGATGGGACGCCCGCATCTTCCGCAGCTAAGGGTGGTTTCCACCTCAGGGTGGGTTGCGCACTTCATTTTCCTTTGGCTTCTTCCATCTCCTCTGTAGAGTTCCCCAGGTCAGGGGGGGTTCTATGAATCCAGGCCTCTCTTTCGGGGACATCTCGGTCAAGGAGCAGCCGGTAGACCAACACCCGCCTCCAGTCGCCAATCAAGGCGCCTCGGTTCGCCGTCAACCTCTTGGCGATCAATAGAAGCGTCATCGCCAGCAGGGATAGGGTCAAAGGTAGTGGTTCCCCAAAGCCCAAACCGGCTAAAGGCAAGGCCACTGCGGCGATAAACGCCCCCACAGGGACGTTGAAAAGGGCAATGCCGAGGAGGAAAACACCTATGAAAACAAGGAGTTCCCATGGCGCTAAAATGGCGAGAACGCCCATCATGGTCGCGATCCCTCTCCCTCCGCTAAATCTGAGGAAGATGGACCAGTTGTGGCCAGCAATGGCAGCCAGGCCCACTATCCCCTGCGCTGCGAGGGCAAACCCCAAAACCTGGGCAATAAGTACCGGTATCACACCCTTTGAGATATCGGCAATCCCTACCGGGAGTATCGCCCAATGAGAAACCGACTGCCAGACGTTGGAGCCGCTGACACTGCCACTGCCGTAACCCCTGACATCTATCCCTTTAAGCGTCCTGCCCGCAATATAGGCCGTGGGCACCGAGCCGATAAGATAGGCACCTACAATTAAAAGTGTCACCTGCCACAGCATAAGCCATCCCTCTTGCCTAGGTTAAGACGG
>JBHIBU010000200.1:0-2193 GCA_046759245.1 Dehalococcoidia bacterium
AGGCTTCTGGTTCAGGGGATTACAGGGAGCGAGGGCAGCTTTCACACCAGAAAATGCATGGAATATGGCACCAAGGTTGTTGCTGGGGTCACCCCTGGGAAGGGGGGCTCCCTCTTCGACGGCGTTCCCGTTTTCAATGGGGTGGAGCAGGCGGTGAGGGAGACGGGGGCAAATGCGAGCCTGATCTTCGTCCCCCCTGCCTTCGCTGCCGACGCCATCCTGGAGGCTGCTGACGCAGGCATCCCCCTGGTGGTGTGCATCACCGATGGCCTCCCCACGCTGGACATGGTTACCGTTCTTGGCTATCTGCGGGGGAAAACTACCCGCCTTATCGGGCCCAACTGCCCAGGGCTTATTTCGCCAGGGAAATGTAAAGTGGGTCTTATGCCAGGGGACATCCATATGCCGGGGAATGTCGGCGTGGTCTCCAGAAGCGGCACCCTCACCTATGAGGCTGTAGCACAGCTAACGGAGCAAAACATTGGGCAATCCACCTGCATTGGCGTTGGCGGCGACCCTCTAATCGGCACCAGCTTTGTGGAAATATTGAGGCTCTTTGAGAAGGATGCGGAGACGAAGCTCGTCGTCCTCATCGGGGAGATTGGAGGCACTGCGGAGCAGGAGGCAGCGGACATCGTTAAGGAGATGGCCAAGCCGGTCATTGCCTTTGTCGCCGGGGGCGCGGCACCGCCGGGGAGAAGGATGGGGCACGCCGGGGCCATCATCACCGGGAGCTCGGCGACAGCCCAGGAGAAGATTGCCACCCTTAGCGCTGCCGGGGCCACCATCGCCAGTAGCCCGGCGGAGATAGGCATTGTTACGCGAAGGGTACTGGAGGGCTCAGCTTGAGGATACTGGTCACCAACGACGACGGCGTCTATGCTACGGGGCTATGGGCCTTGGTTACGGCGCTGAGCGAGGTTGGTGAGGTGGTGGTAGTGGCTCCCGATAGGGAGCAAAGCGCTGTGGGCACCTCGGTGACGCTTCATCAACCGCTGAGAGCAAGGGAGATAAAGCCCCTGGTCGAAGGGATAAAGAGCTATTCCGTGGAGGGCACCCCTGCCGATAGCGTCATCCTAGCTTTAAGGGGACTCCTCGATGACAAGGTGGATCTGGTGGCCTCCGGGATCAACGAAGGCTCGAATCTGGGAAACGACGTGCTCATCTCGGGGACCGTGGGTGCCGCCCTCCTGGGACACCTTAATGGCATCCCCTCTATGGCCTTATCGGTGGCCGCTCTTGAGGACATCCATTTCGATGTTGCCGCCAGGCTGGCGGTGCTAATGGCGAGGATAATCGAAGCCGAGGCTTTGCCCCGGGAGATACTGTTAAACATAAACCTGCCCAATTTGCCCCTGAGCCAGATCCAGGGGATCGAGATCACCCAGCTTGGGCGCAGAAGCTATGGCGATGTGCTCAAGGAGGGGCACGACGGGAAGAGAAAATACTACTGGATTGTAAGGGGCAAGCCCGAATGGGAGCCAGAGGAGGGCACCGATATATGGGCGCTGCTTAATGCCAGGATCTCCATTACCCCCCTTCACAGCGACCTGACAAGCCTCTCGGCGCTCTCCTCCCTGAGAGGGTTATCCCAGTCAATTTCCCAAGACCTAGGCTTGAAATAATAGTGCCGAGGGCGGGGCTCGAACCCGCACCCCCGCTTACGGGGAAGGGATTTTAAGTCCCTCGCGTCTACCGGTTCCGCCACCTCGGCCTTTTTCCAGCTTCGGCCTATTTTAAGACAAAATCGGGGCAGTGCCAACTCCCCGATTTCTAATAGTGACCTCAAGTTCGAATAGAGGCGACGGGCGGATTCGAACCGCCGAATAGGGGTTTTGCAGACCCCCGCCTTAACCTCTTGGCCACGTCGCCGTTACCACCCCGATAAATCGGGGAAACGATTCCTCTGGAGCGGAAGATGGGATTCGAACCCACGACCTTCGCCTTGGCAAGGCGACGTTCTACCAGCTGAACTACTTCCGCTTTTCCGAGCCGGTTCTAGATTCAGGTTGAAGCGTCCTATGGCTTTCAGTGCCCTCATATCCCTATGGGAAGAAGAGGGCGTTCACCTTTCCCCTAACGCCTCTAGGTCAAAAAAGTGCCGAGGAGGAGACTTGAACTCCTACGGGCTTTCGCCCACCACCCCCTCAAGATGGCGTGTCTACCTGTTCCACCACCTCGGCATCTGGCAGG
>JBHIBU010000201.1:0-2187 GCA_046759245.1 Dehalococcoidia bacterium
GCCTCCGAGCCATCGGGGTTGAACATGCGCATGCCGAGGTCGGCGAGCTTCGAGGAAAGGAGAAGGATGAGCCCATCGGCGCCGACGCCGAAGTGGCGCTCACACATAACCTCGGCCAGCGATGACCAGTCGCGCTCCTCAGTGGCCTCGATGAGGACGAAATCATTGCCTGTAGCTTGCATCTTAGCGAATTTCATAGCCATTCTCCACAAATCCCTGCACCAGGCTGTGAATTGGCTCCTTTATCCCATTTCTGATGTCAAACCAGTGGATGCCCTCGTCCTTGAGGCGGAACCAGGCATACTGGTGGCGGGCGAAGCGATGGGTCTCGTATTTTGTCTGCTGCACTGCCTCAGACAGTTGCACTTCCCCCCGCAGATATTGTTCGACCTGCTTGTAGCCCAGCCCGGACATCGAAGGCAGGTCAATCGAGTAGCCACGCTCCAGAAGCGCCTCCACCTCCTCCACCAGGCCATGCTCTATCATAATATCCACCCTGGAATCGATTCTACGATAGAGTTCAGACCTTTCAGTGGTCAAGCCGATGACCAAAGTTCGAAAAGTTGGCTCACTCCCCTGAAGTTGAGAGAAAGGGACTCCGCTAAGGCGGCAGACCTCGATGGCTCTGATGAGGCGACGGATGTTACGGGGATCGATATTTTTCGCCGCATCGGGATCGCTCTCTTTTAGCTCCTCATAGAGCGCCATATAGCCTTCCGCTGCTGCCTTTTCCTCCAGGCTACGTCTCAGCTCAGCATCTGGAGGAACCTGGGGGATTCTCAGGCCCCCGGTCACCGCTCTCACATAAAGACCGCTGCCGCCAACCAGGAACGCCAACCTTCCTCGCCGCTGGATGTCCTTCAGCGCCCGATATGCCATCTCCTGATAGAGGGCGAGGCTGAAATCCTCATCGGGGTCGACGACATCGATGAGGTGGTGGGGGACAAGGGCGCGCTCCTTCAGGCTTGGCTTTGCCGTGCCGATGTCCATATAGCGATAGACCTGGCGACTGTCGGCGCTCACAATCTCGCCATCGAAAGCCTGCGCCAGATGGATCGCCAGCTTGCTCTTGCCCACCGCAGTGGGACCCACAATAGCAACAAGGTAGCTCATCTCGCCCCTTTCATCGCCGCTGTCTGTTCCACGATGCTCAGAAACTCCGTTGCCTTCAGGCTGGCACCCCCCACCAGGGCGCCATCGATCTCAGACTCCGCCATAAACCCAGCGATGTTGGCTGCGGTCACGCTACCTCCATAGAGGATTCGCATCCCCTGGGCAAGCTCTTCACCATATAATTGGGCAACGGTGCGGCGAAGAAGTGCTATGGTATCGTTGGACTGAGAAGGGGTTGCTGCCTTGCAGGTGCCGATGGCCCAAATAGGCTCATAGGCGATAACTAATCCCCGAGGCGATTCAATGCCCTCAAGGGCTGCCCTCACCTGCCTGGTCACCACCTCCTCAGTCTTTCCCATCTCGTTTTGCTCAGGCTTTTCGCCAAGGCAAAGGATGGGGGTCAGCCCTGCCTTCAGCGCCGCCCCAACTTTTTCGTTCACCGTTTCATCCGTCTCCTTGAAGTGCTCTCTCCTTTCAGAATGACCAAGGATAACGAAATCGCAAATTCCATAGAGCATCGAGGACGAAATCTCGCCCGTGTAGGCGCCCCTCTCCTCAAAGTGCATATTCTGCGCCCCAATCTTAATAGACGAGCCTTGGAGAAGCTCCTTAACTAGGGCTAACGAAATGAAGGGAGGACAGATCACCTTCTCCACGCCCTCTATGCGCTCCAGCCCCTCCCTCATCTCCGTCACCAGGGCCGAGGCTTCAGCCACAGTGGTATTCATCTTCCAGTTGCCGGCGATGAGCGCTGTTCTCATAGCTATCCTAGGCCCCAAATTTGCCCAGCTTCAGGGCATTTGCCAGGGCTAAAGGCATAACATCGGTAGCGGGGAACCTTCCCAGAGCGCCGAGGCTACAGGCCCGCTCCGAGAACTCCTCCACCCGGTCACGGCGGCACCACTGGGAGCGTAAAAGAAAGGGGAGGGGGTGCCAACTATGCCCTTTTAACACGGCAGGGGTGGAATGATCGCCGCTGACGATGATAACATCCGGATTGAGACCGATGAGCCTGGGCAAGGCTCTATCCACCTCCTCAATAACACTAGCCTTCCTCTCGAAATCGCCATCCTC
>JBHIBU010000202.1:0-2170 GCA_046759245.1 Dehalococcoidia bacterium
TGCCATCTCAGTCATCAACCGGGTGGGAGCTGAGATGGCCGAGGAGCCGTACTGGAGTTCGTTTATCACATCACCGCCCCAGGCGCTCCGGGTAGATGAACTGGGGGATTCGGGAATAGAGATCAAGATATTGGGCAGTACCAAGCCGATCAGGCAGTGGGAGGTGACGGGAGAGCTGAGGAAAAGGCTCAAGAAGGTCTTCGATGAGGAGGGCATCGAGATCCCCTGGCCCCATACCAAGGTCTTTTTCGGCACTCCACCACCGCCCAGGGTGGCCACGGAGGCGCCAGCGGAGGTCATGCCCCGGGACGATGCACCAACCCCCGAGGAGGAGGGCGAATAGCCACCGCTGGGGGGCTGTGTCCGATCTGGGTTAGCCATGCCTTACCTTTTCCATCATCTGGACTCCCTTCGAGAGCTGTTGACCCTTTCCCCCTTTGGGCTGATCACCGATGTCGATGGCACGATAAGTGAGATCGCCTCCTCCCACAAAGAGGCACGGGTCTCCCCGATCTGCCGTGAGAGCCTGGCCACCCTGACTGAGCAACTGGAACTGGTTGCCGCCATCTCCGGGCGCCCCGCCCTTGAGGTCAGGGAGATGATAGGGATTGAGGGGATGGTCTATATAGGTAACCATGGTCTGGAGCGATGGGTAAAGGGGGCTGTGGAGCTTGTGGAGGGGGTCGAAGAGTATCGAGGCAAGGTGGCGGCAGCACTGAGCGAGTTGAAGAATCTCCTTGGCCTGGAGGGCATTGCCGTGGAGAACAAGGGGATAGCTATCTCCATCCACTATCGCCAATGTCCCGATAGGGAGCTGGCCAGGAGATACATCCTGGAAAAGATATCAGCTTTAGCCATAGCCGGAGAGTTTCGAATTATGGAGGGGAGGATGGTGGTGGAGCTACGTCCTCCTCTGGGGGTGAACAAGGGTGATGCAGTGCTAGCGCTGGTAGAGAGGTATCGCCTGCGAGGTGGAATCTATCTTGGAGATGATATTACCGATGTTGATGCCTTTGGAGCCATACACAGGCAGACCCCCTCTTTCAAAGGCTTAGCCCTAGGCGTCATTGATGAGGAAACAACCCGGCAAGTGAAGGAGGAGGCGGACTTTACCCTCAACGGGGTGGGCGATGTAGAGCGATTTCTTGGATGGCTTGTAGAGATTGTTCCCGCACTAAGGCGTTGAGATCCTCAAGCTGGCGGTAAAGCCACAGGGAGATATCTTCTTCCTCAATCGATTTCCTCAGGGCAGCGGCTCGCTGGCTCCTCTCCTCGGCGGACATGGTTAGTGCCCGGTAAAGTGCCTCCGTGGTTCCCACCAAGTCGGTTGGCGCTACACAAAGGGCATATTCACCAAGCTGCTCATAGGCCCCGGTAGCCTCCGAGAGCACGAGGACGCCATCACAGGTATTGACCGTAGGCCCCTCTTTGGCCACCAGATTCATGCCGTCGATCACCGGGTTAACCAGCAGGACATCGTAAAGGCGGAGGCCGGCGAGCGCTTGAGCATAGTTATTTTCATAGAAAACCCTTATCGGTTGCCACTCCTCGCTGCCATATTTGGTATTTATTGCTTCGATCGCTTCGTTGACCTCTTGGGCGTATCTTTGGTACTGCCTTATATGGGTGCGTGATGGCACCAGAAAGGCAAGGAAATTGACCTTTCTTAAGAGATCGGGATACTTCTGGAGGAGCATATCAAAGGCTCTGAAGCCACGCACGATATTCTTGCTGGGTTCCACACGATCTACCCGAACAATGGTTTTGCCCCCGCATAAGGGGCGCATCTTTTCTTCATATCCCTGCACCCAGGGCGTGGTGACCACCCTTTGCAGGTTAGCTACATCGACAGATATGGGATAGGGATTGACCCTGGTGGCATGCCCGTTAATGAAGATGATGCGGCTTCTATAGTCAACCTCAGCCCCTTCAATGAAGGCCTCACAGGTATGGAGGAAGTTATGCACATCCCTTATCGTTTGAAAGCCAACAATGTCATTGGCGCAAAGACCCTCACAGATCGCCTTCCGCATAGCGAAAGGAAGGAGCCGCCAGTAGTGAGGTCCAGGCCAGGGGATATGGCTGAAGTGCTGAAGGAGGACATCTGGTAGTTTCTTTCGAATGTAACCTGCGGCAAGATATAGATGATAATCGTGAAGCATCACTAAAG
>JBHIBU010000203.1:0-2145 GCA_046759245.1 Dehalococcoidia bacterium
GGTCAAAAAGCTCTGGATATCGACTTCTTGCCTCCCCTATGGAAAGCCCCTGCCATATACCGAAGTCCATATCGTTAATCCCGTCAACGGGCTCCACCGGAAGGTGAAGGCGGCTGGCGATGATCTGCGCCGTGACCGTCGCCCGCTTCAGGGGGCTGGAGTAGATAGCGGCCACACCCCAGCGGGCGATCCTCTCCGCGGCCGCCTCCGCCTGCCTCATCCCCGTCTCATCCAGACCGATATCGACCCGCCCTCTAAACCTCTCCCCCCTGTTCCACTCAGTCTGCCCATGTCTGATAAGGATAATGCGAGTCAAAGGAGCCTCCCATCCTGTTTAGATAGCCCTGCGGGCGGAAGCAATATATTAATAATAGCGCAGGTCAAGGTCAAGCAGTAGAGCTATACATGATAGGTTATTGTAACATAGGATGAAGCTACAGGAAAGCCACTCATTGACATCCCCTCACCCCTCCTGTAAACTGGCTTTGTGTTTTCAGAGGTGAGGAGTTAGGTTGCTCGCCACAGAGGATATACGTCAGCAGATCGGTCAAGCCTTAAAGGGACAGCGTGCCGATTACATTGAGATTCGCATCGAGGAGAGGGAGTCCAGCCGTATCCAATACCGGGGCCGCGAGCTGGAGGATATTGGAAGAAGCACAAGCCTGGGAGGCAATGTGCGTGCCCTGGTCAGGGGAGGATGGGGCTTTGTCAGCTTCAATGAGCTAGGCGGACTGCGGGGCAAGGTGAAGCTGGCGGTGAAGCAGGCACGTCTTGTGGGCAAAGAGGCGAGTAACTTTGCCCCTGTGGCTCCCGTGGTAGATGTGGTTGAGCCCCAGATAGGGAAGGACCCCACAGCTATCCCCCTGGCCCGAAAGAAAAGCCTCCTCGATGAGTATAATGAGATCATCTGGTCCACCCCCAAGATTCAGACCTCCGTCATCACCTATGGAGACAGTGGCAAAAGGGTCATTTTCGCCAATTCTGAGGGGAGCTTTATCGAGCAAACAAAGATCGATCTCACCACCCGCATCGTAGTTATTGCCCGCGATGATGGCGATATTCAGCAGGTGGTGCTCAGCGAGGGCTCAAGCGGCGACTTTGGCTTTATGGAGGGGCTTCATGAAGAGGTTCGCCAGGCAGCGCAGCGTGCCCTGGCGCTGCTCTCCGCACCCCAGGTCGGGGGAGGGGAATACACCGTGGTCTTGGACCCGGTCCTCGCTGGAGTCTTCGTCCATGAGGCCTTCGGGCATCTATCGGAATCCGATTTTGTATATGAAAACGAGCGCCTGAAAGATATAATGGTTTTAGGTCGAAAATTCGGTGGGGAGCATCTCAACATCACCGATGGCGCCGCGCTCCCCGGGCTTCGGGGCAGCTACAAATATGATGACGAGGGCGTGCCCGCAACAAAGACCTATCTCGTCAGGGAAGGGGTGCTTGTGGGCAGGCTTCATTCCCGGGAGACCGCCGCCAAGATGGGCGAAAAACCCACGGGAAATGCCAGAGCGCTGGATTATCGTCATCCCCCCATCGTGCGCATGAGCAACACCCTCATTGAGCCGGGGAGTGTCTCCTTCGAGGAGATGATCGGCGAAGTCAAGGAGGGGGTTTACGTGAAGAACTGGTATGGGGGGATGACCAGCATGGAGATGTTCACCTTCTCCGCTGGCGAGGCCTATATGATCAGAGGTGGCAGGGTAGCGGAGCTACTTCGACCCGTGGTGCTCACCGGAAACGTGTTTACCACCCTGGAGAACATTGATGCCATTGGCAACGACCTGGAGATGAATCAGGGGGGCGGCTGTGGCAAGGGGGCCCAGTCCCCACTGCCCGTCTCCAATGGCAGCCCCCACATAAGGATTCGCCGGTGCCTGGTGGGGGGAAGGTGAGACAAATCGTTATAAGACAAGACTGCGTTGACAGCCGGAACCTTCCGCCATAATATAGGGCGGAAGGTTCAACCTGTAATCCTTGCTGAGCCGATGAATGACGTTTCGCTATCTGGGCTAACGTAGTAAAAAAGTCAAAAGATTCCCCCCGTCAAATAGCAAAAAGGTGGGATTTCTTCAATTTTCCCGGAACAATTGAAGTCAGTGATGGAACTGGAGAATATCCTTTCTAGCGCGAAAAAGGTTGCTGAGGAGG
>JBHIBU010000204.1:0-2125 GCA_046759245.1 Dehalococcoidia bacterium
CTATGAAGCAGCTTGAGAAAATCGATGTCTACCCAGACATCATTGTTGGCTGCATCGGCGGCGGCTCAAACTTCGCCGGGGTGTTCCTGCCCTTTGTCAAGGACAAGATCGCAGGGAAAAAGCCGAACCTGCAGATAATCTGTGTCGAGCCCGAGGCCTGCCCATCGGTCACCAAGGGTCCATATACCTGGGACTATGGTGACGTAGCCGGCATGGCACCCATTGCCCTGATGTATACCCTGGGGCATTCTTTCATCCCTCCTCCAGTTCACGCCGGTGGCCTGCGCTACCACGGCATGGCACCTATCATCTGCCACCTGCATAAGCTGGGGTTCGTCGAGGCCCGTGCCGAGTATCAGGTCCCCGTTTTCCAGGCGGCGGTGCAGTTCGCCCGTGCCGAGGGAATCATACCGGCTCCAGAGCCAGCCCACTCGATAAAGGTAGTCATCGATGAGGCGCTTAAATGCAAAGAGTCAGGCCAGAGGAAGAACATACTGCTCGCTCTGAGCGGGCATGGTCACTTCGACCTAGGTGCCTATGATCAATACCTCTCAGGCAAGCTCGAGGACTACGAGTATCCCGAGGAGAAGGTGAAGCAAGCTCTCAAGGAATTGCCCCAAGTGCCGGCGTAGGTGTGTCGCCCACGCAGCATAAACTAGGCTATGAAAGAAGCGAGGTAAGCCTTGGCCGCCGAGTGGGGCTGAGTGCTTGCCTCGCGCTGTCTTCTCTTGCTGGTCTCGTCATCGACCTCCGGTAGCAATTACATTCAGCCATATTTATCACAGGCTTCTCCCGGAAACCCACTCGTAACAAGGCCTCAGCTTATGCCATTGCGCTCAAGGGGCTAAGGATGATAATATAAACTTGGGCTCAAAGCGATAGCGTTTGGGATTGAGATTTGCAGATGGAACTAGTTGAAAAGATGCTGGGCGGTGACGAGCGATCCCTCTCACACCTTATTACCTTGGCAGAAAGGGATGCCCCGGAAGTGCCTCAGATAATGAGAGAGATTTGCTCCCGAACAGGGAGGGCATACTGCATCGGCGTTACCGGTCCTCCTGGCAGCGGCAAAAGCACCCTTGTAGACAGGTTAACCGCCATAGCCAGGGGTAAGGGACTATCGGTGGGCATAATCGCAGCTGATCCCACCAGTCCCTTCTCAGGTGGAGCAGTGCTTGGCGACCGCATACGGATGCAGCAGCACTATCTTGATAGCGGGGTTTTTATTCGCAGCATGGCGACAAGGGGCAGCCTCGGGGGGCTCCCCCACGCAGCCCGAAGGGTGACAAAGCTCCTGGATGCCTTCGGCAAAGATATCATCATACTGGAGACAGTGGGTGTAGGACAGACTGAGTTAGATGTCATAGAAGCTGCGGACACAACCGTAGTAGTCCTGTTCCCCGGGGGTGGCGATGCGATCCAAACCATGAAGGCCGGTCTGATGGAGATTGCCGATATCTTCGTGGTCAATAAGGCCGACCGCCAAGGGGCAGAGCAAGTAGTCGCTGAGCTTGAAGCAATGCTATCGCTAAACCCGAAAGACTCCTACTGGCAAGTGCCAGTTCTGACTACCCAGGCAATCAATAACGTAGGTATCGAGGAGCTTTACCAGGAGATCGAAAGGCACCGTAGCGTCCTTGAGTCCACAGGGCAGCTCTCTCTGCAGCGCCACGAGCAACTGAAGAAGGAGCTAGTTCGAGCAATCGAGCAGGGGGTTAGTGAGCAGCTTTCCAAGCTAATGGTAAAAGATCCGAACCTGGTTGCGCTCTCGGAGAAAGTGGCAAGAGGCGAGATCGACCCCTATTCCACAGCCAGAGAGATCCTGGGTAACCAGGCTATGCTCAGGGATTGGCTATCCAAGCTGAAGAATGAAGGTAGTAGGAGAGATACAAAGCGATGATAGCTCTATTGACGCTACAGCTTTGGGCCAGCGTAGCTCAGTGGCAGAGCAGCGGTTTCGTAAACCGCAGGTCGTCGGTTCGAATCCGACCGCTGGCTCCACAGCTTCAAAATCGCCCCAAAAGGAGGTTTCCCCCACAGATGTGACACCCTAATCGGAAGACAATTTCAGGTCTCTTCCTGGCCTCCGTGAACATGTAGGTCTACCTCGAACGTGCGCCCGTGA
>JBHIBU010000205.1:0-2101 GCA_046759245.1 Dehalococcoidia bacterium
GGTGACCACAACCCCCGCTTCCTCCAGTAGTTTGTTGGCAAAATCTAAGGAGGTACAGCCTTCTGGAAGTCTGGCCCAAATATATAGGCTAGCACGAGGTGGCCTCGCCTTAAGCCCTATTTCGCTCAGGGTCTGGAGTAGAAGATCGCGGCGGCTCTGATAAATGGCGTTATGTTCGTCGATGCAGTCCTGGGGTCCCGTTAAGGCCTCGATGGCAGCATGCTGAATCGCCTGGGGAATCCCCGAATCAAGGTTTGACTTCACCCTGGTTAGGGCCTCGATTATCCCGGCATTTCCCACCACCATTCCCACTCGCCACCCGGTCATGTTGTAGCTCTTAGAGAGGGAGTGAAATTCCACCCCCACCTCCTTAGCCCCCGGCGCCTGGAGGAAGCTTGTCGCTCGATAGTCATCGAAGGAAACCTCTGTATAGGGCCCATCATGGCAAACGGCGAGGCCATACCTTTTGGCAAAGGCGACCACCCTGTCAAAGAAGTCCACCTCAGCCACCGCCGCCGTTGGGTTATTGGGATAATTTATCCACAACAACCTGGCCTTTTCGGCGATCTCCTCTGGGATGCGATCCAATTCTGGCAAAAAGTTGTTCTCTTCGGTCAGCGGCAAATAGTAGGAAAAACCGCCGGCGAACATGGTGCCTATGGAGTAGACGGGATAGGCTGGGTCGGGAACCAGGGCCACATCTCCGGGGTCGATGAAACAGAGGGCGATATGCCCAATGCCCTCCTTGGCACCGATGAGGGGTAAGACCTCCCTGTCCGGGTCAAAGGTCACCCCAAACCTTTTCTGGTATCAGGGTCGCCAATGGCGAGGCTGATCACATCCTCGCCCCTTTCCCGCTTCTCGGCGATCTTCCTCGAGATGTCGACGAAAAGATAGGGCGGCAATTCCTCAATGCGCTTCGCCATTCTCATTTTTTTGACCTTAAAGCTTACTCCTGCTATCCGAATTTTGCTTTCAGCGCCTCCAGCACCGGCTCGTCCCACTTCGCCTGCTGCCAGGCACGAGCACCTGAGATGTCCAGGTTTTCCACATCTATTTTTGCCCCGCGAAAGTCGGCGTCCTGAAGGTCGGTGCGGGCCAGGGTTGCGCCCGTCAGGTCGGCGCCGTTAAAGAGCGCGCCCCTGAGCCTGGAGCGGGTCAAATCCGTGTCCACCAAGCAGGCTCCTGATAAATCGGCGTCGGTTAAATCGGCGCCGTTCATATTAGCGCCCTTTAGATTGGCCCCGCTAAGGTCGCAAGCAAACATATCGGCCTGGACCAGAATAGCATCCGATAGGTCGGCGCCACTCAGAACCTCTCCCCTGAGGTTAGCGTTTGGCAGGTTTGCCCCGGCTAGGTTTCTGCTTTCACTCATTCCAGCGTCTTCCAACTATTCTAGTCGCCCAACCGTGATATGTCCACGCTTAGTCAGGCCACTCCCCCCAGAACACCAGCTCCGCAGGTCCGCTGAGCATCACCTCCCCGACCCCATCCCAATCGACAGCGAGCGTACCCCCGGGTAAAATTATTTCAACATGATTATCCACATAGTCATGAAGTCGGGCGGCCACAGCCACAGCACAGGCACCGGTGCCACAGGAAAGGGTCTCCCCTACCCCTCGCTCCCAAACCCGGGCCCTCACCTTTTTTCGAGCTAGAACGTTTGCTACCTCAAAGTTCACTCTATTAGGAAAGAGAGGATGATTTTCCACCCTTGGCCCAAGCTCGAAAAGGGGAAAGTTGGCCACCGTCTCCTCTGTGAAGAAAACGGCATGGGGGTTGCCCAGGGAAAGGCAAGTCAGAAAGAGCTTCTCACCGTGAACGTCGAAGGGAAGGTCTAGTATTATGTCAAACTTATCTTCAATGACCATCGGTATCTGCTCGGCCTTTAGCTCAGGCACTCCCATATTCACCTGGATGGTCTCTCCCCTGGCCCTTGCCTTTCTAATTCCCTCCAGCGTCTCCACGGTCAGCCCTTTGGCATCGACCAATCCCCTATCGATGGCATATCTGGCGAGGCATCTCAGCCCATTGCCGCAGGCCTCAGCCTCCGAGCCATCGGGGTTGAACATGCGCATGCCGAGGTCGGCGAGCTTCGAGG
>JBHIBU010000206.1:0-2098 GCA_046759245.1 Dehalococcoidia bacterium
CCTAGACTACAGGTTCTGTCATTTTATGTCAATACACCTTTGGTACTACCGGCCCCCGCCACGAGTTTCCATAATGAAAAAGTGTGGAGACATCTTAGGACTAAGCGGGGGCAATGTCAATACCTCGCTAAAATCAAAGGCCGGCGACATTGACCCCACGAAGGAAAAGATAGTATAATTTTAGTTGGAAAGCGGAGTGCGTGCGTTTGGAAGAGATAACCCTCTCGCTTAATGGATCAAAGGTAACCGGCCGACCTGGAACAACCATCCTCGACCTCGCCCAACAGAATGGCATCCCTATTCCCACGCTGTGCCACGACCCTAACCTCCGCCCCATAGGTGCCTGCCGGGTTTGCCTGGTGGAGAATGAGGCCACAGGGGCCTTGCTCGCCTCCTGTGTCACCCCTATCGCCCCGGGGATGGTGATCAATACCGAATCCCCCAAAGCACTGGAGGCACGCCAAACCGTTGTCGAACTTATCCTGGCCAACCATCCCGATACCTGCCTGGTCTGCGACAAGGGCAACCGCTGCCAGCTCAGGAAGGTAGCTTCGGAGCTGGAAATTGGACAGCTTCGCTTCAGTAGGACGCAGCGCTACTACCCAATAGAAGACACCAATCCCTTCCTAGAGAGAGAGCTGAGTCTATGCATCCTCTGTGGTAAGTGTATAAGAGCTTGCCAAGAGTTGCAGGGGTCATGGGCCATTGATTACGCCTATCGAGGATTTGATTCTAAGCCGGCAACCTCCCTGGAGGTGCCTCTGGAGAAATCCTCCTGCGAGCTCTGCGGGCTTTGCGTTTCCCTATGCCCTACAGGTGCCCTATATGACAAAATGAGAAAATATAAGGGCAGAGAGACGAAGCGTGTCCGAACCATCTGCCCCTTCTGCGGCTGCGGCTGCGGCCTCTATCTCGAGCTTCGAGACCAGGAGGTGATCGGTGTCAGTGCTGACGCTGAAAGCCCGGTGGACAAAATCTGCCTCTGTGTCAAGGGGCGCTATGGATATGATTTCATCAACCATAGGGATAGACTCAAGAGGCCACTGATCAGAAGGAATGGAAAGCTTGAAGGGGCAAGCTGGGAGGAGGCCCTGGACCTGGTGGCCAGCAAACTGGAGCGGATCAGAGAGGAGAGCGGGGCTGACAGCATAGCCTTTTTAAGCTCTGGCAAGAGCACCAACGAAGAGAATTACCTTTTTCAGAAATTTGCCCGGGCGGTAATGGGAACCAATAATATCGACCACTGCGCCCGTTTGTGCCACTCGGTAACGGTGGCTGGCCTGGTCATCTCCTTCGGCAGCGGGGCGATGACAAATTCCATCGCTGAGATCGAGGATGCCGATGTCATATTGATCACGGGGAGCAATACCACGGAAGCCCACCCCATCATCGGCCTCCGGGTGAGGAGGGCGGTAATGAAAGGGGCGAAGCTGATTGTGATCGACCCCAGAAAGATCGACATCACAAAATATGCCACCCTCTGGCTTCGCCAAAACCCGGGGACCGATGTCGTCTGGCTAAATGGGTTGATGCATATCATCATTGAGGAGGGTTTGTGGGATAAGGATTATGTTGAGACGAGGACGGAAAAATTTGAAGAGCTTAGAGAGGCGGTCAAGAAATATACCCCTGATTTTGTGGAGAGGATCAGCGGCATCCCCAAAGATAGCTTGAGAGAGGCCGCCCATATCTATGCCTCCGGCGAAAGGGCAGCGATCCTCTATTCTATGGGGATCACTCAGCATACAACGGGAACGGACAATGTTAAATCGATAGCCAACCTCGCCATGCTATGCGGAAATGTGGGCATTGAGAGCGGCGGGGTCTATCCACTGCGGGGACAGAATAATGTGCAGGGTGCCTGCGATATGGGCGCTCTGCCCGATGTTTTCCCCGGGTATCAGAGGGTCAGCGATGAAAAGGCGGTAAAGAGGTTTGAGGAGGCCTGGGGCAGAAAGCTTCCCACCAACCCCGGATTAACGGTGGTGGAGATAATGAGAGCCGCCGAAGAGGGAAAGATAAGGGCGATACATATTATGGGTGAGAACCCGATGATCAGCGACCCCGATCTAAAGCATGTGGCAGCCGCCCTCAAAAA
>JBHIBU010000207.1:0-2082 GCA_046759245.1 Dehalococcoidia bacterium
GGAGGTACCGAAACCGTTTATCGAAGCCGATAACCAGGTGCTGGTCAAGGTGCTTTATGCCGGCATCTGCGGTACTGACCGTAATATGATTAATTATGACGAGAAGGACTTTCCCCCGGGGGAAGATTTCCTGATTTTGGGCCATGAGGCGGTGGGACGAGCGGAGGCCGTTGGCCCTGGTGTCAAGACAGTAGAACCCGGAGACATAGTAGTCCCCACAGTACGGCGTGGTTGTGGTCAATGCGCCTGCTGTCTCAACGGCCAAAGTGATATGTGCTGTACTGGACTCTATCGTGAGCGCGGTATTCACAAGCTCCATGGCTATTTCACCGAGTATTTTGCGGATGAGGAAGAATATCTGGTAAAGGTTCCTCCCGGGCTGGATGACATAGCGGTGCTAACTGAGCCTTTAAGCATTAGTGAGAAGGCTATAAGCGAGCTCCACACCCTTCAACTCAGGGTGCCCTGGCTATACCGACACCGTGAGCATGAGCCTGGAACAAAGGAATGGGGACACGACAAGATAGCCCTGGTCATCGGTGCCGGGCCCATAGGACTTCTGGGCACCGCCTTGCTCCGGTTAGGCAATGCCGAAACCCATGTTATTGAGATTGTGGGAGAAAAGCACATCAAGGTGCAATTGATTCGTGAACTGGAGGCACATTACATTGACGGACGAGGGAAGACTGCTGAAGACATTGTAGCCAAGTCCGGCAACCCTGATATCATCTTGGAGGCCAGTGGTGCCTCTCAGTTGGCCCTCAACCTCATTCCAACTCTGGCTCGCAACGGGGTCTATATTTTGGCCGGCATTCCCCGGGGCGAGGGTGAGGTACGTGTAGATGGTAACCTTATCCTGCGCCAGATAGTGCGCTCTAACCATTTGATTATTGGCAGCCTGAACTCCAACCGGGAGCACTTCGTGGCTGCCCTTCATGACATGGCTAAGCTAAGAGACAGCTATAGCTCGGTACTTGACAAGGTAATCACCCACCGCTATTCTTTGCTAGACTACCAAGAAGCGTTCAAGTCCAAGGGGACTTCAGAGCTCAAGGTCATCTTCGACATGGAGCAATAATAGGCAGGAGTACAAGGCAATAGCTCCCGTAAAGGATTTGCTGATGACCCTGCACTGAAAAGGAAGGAGGTTAGATAAATGGAGTCCATCGTCCTAGTGGGCTTGCTTTTGGCTTGCTGCTTAGGTATTCCCCTCGTTATGGTGATACTATCCCGTTGGGGAGGGAAGAAAAAGTGAGACGCGTTAGCCGAGTTGGCCCGCTCAGGTTTGTTAACCTGAAAGGTATTGCCCCTAGAATAATTGCTGGGGGGCTTCTCTTGCTGGTAGGGCTGATTCTCCTGAGCGGATGTGGAGAGTCAGTTCCCGAGCCCAGTGGTCCCCCGGCTCCCGATTTCAGCGTGAAAACCCTAGACGGTTCAGACTTCACTCTTTCCGAGCACCGGGGCAAAGTAATCATCCTTTATGCCATGGCAGCCTGGTGTCCTACCTGCGTCCCCGAGGCTCAGGCATTGGCCCGGATACACCGAGAATACAGGGGCAGAGGGGTAGAGGTGCTCATTCTAGATGTGTGGCAGGGGGAAACTGAGGATCAGCTTGCCCAGTTTAAGAACTCAGTCCAGGGTGGAGACCATTTCTGGGCCATGGATAGGGAAAACCGCTGGGCTTTAGCCTATGAGATAAGGATGCTAGACACCACCGTTATCATAGACCGGCAAGGCCGTATCGCCTACCGGGATGGTTACTCTACACCTTACCAGAAGCTCAGGGAAGAGGTGGAGTCTTTACTATGATAGCAGACCTGCTATCCCGATTGGCTGACTGGTTGCCTCTGGGCTATGCCTTTGGTGCTGGAATGATAGCTACAGTTAATCCTTGCGGCTTTTTAATGTTGCCAGCTTACGTTGCCTACTATTTGGGTACTGACGAGGGAAATCAGCAGGAATCGCCTTTGCGCGTACGTGGGCTACATGGACTGGCGTTGGGTCTGGCGATAACTCTGGGCTTCGTGGTACTGTTCTCTACCATCGGCTTGGCTGTCTCTTTGAGCGGCCAAGCACTATTGC
>JBHIBU010000208.1:0-2060 GCA_046759245.1 Dehalococcoidia bacterium
CCAATGCAATATCAGAGTCTTGTTCAACGTGGCTTATGAAAATATGGCTCATAACTCACCTCCATCATTCTCTCCGGAATCCATGCGAGGACTCCGGTCGGGACCGTAATCTACCGTCCTCAGGGAGCGAGAGCAAGCCCCAAGAGTGTCGGTTAGCCCGGTCGCATCACGTGTCCCATTCGTGCTGACGTGTCACATCCAATCAGAGCCTATGGGGCAGTGACCACGATGTTGTCAAAGGCAACCTCAGTGGGCTGGGGTCCACCGATAGAATCGACTCGCAACGCAATATCGCCACCAGTGAAGGTGGAATCGGTAACCGTCGCTAATAAATGCCCGTTAACTGATAGGCTCAAGGTGCTACCTATGCATTCAATACGGACAAGGTTAGTCACGTGTTGCCCTTTATTTATATGAATTGAGAGGGTAGGCTCTCGAAGGACTATGGGGTTGCCATTGGCGAATTTCACTATCTCGTAATAACCATCAGCGCTGATATCAAAATAGTAACCGTTGCCCAATTGATCAATTCGGCTCATTACTCCATACCAATTTTCATCAGTGCCACCAAGTAGCTTCGTCTCCACTTCCAATACAAAATCAGTAAAGTACTGGCCGGCGTAGGAGTTCTCAGAGTAGTCACCAAACGCCTCATCCCTTACATGAAACCGCCCATCACCATAATAAGCCGAGCCCTCTTCATTAGAATAGATATCCCAGCCGCTGGAGCGATCACTGAAGTCATCGGAGAACAGCACAGGCGATGCCACTGTGAAATACCCAGATTGTACCGCTGTTTCAGCGGTCAACCTATCCTTGACTGTCACCTCAACCCTGTACTGGCCGGGCTCGGCCTCTGGCGAAAGCGTAGTCCAGTGCCAGAAAGTCCAAGCTTCGGGGGCAGAATCGCGAGTTTCATGAACTTCAGGCAAATCTGTCCACTGGTAATAAACGGCGCCTTCCGAGTCAAATATCTTGGCTTCCGTCTCGCTTATCCACACTTCGAATGCATCATCCACTCTTCTTGCTGCAAAAGACGATACCTCGAAGTACGCCCAAACTGTGTCTCCTCTCTCGTAAATTGCGTCTGGTTGCAGGGTGCAGTCACCAAAGCCCTGTGGCTCCTCTGAGCAGAATTGAATCGCCCCGATGCTCAAAGGGGTCGGTGTCGGGCGACCTCCCATGGCAAAAATGACCACCACAGCGAGAATTGCTACCCCTGCCAACCCGGCAACCCCAAGGGCCCACGTGGGCAACAGCGGTGTGCACTCCAGCTGTCCCTCCACGCTCTTGCTCTCACCAGCTTCACTGGCGTGGGAGGTGACCGTCACCTTAAAGCCATACGTCCTGGCACGCCTGGTGAAGGGCTTCTTCTTGGGGTCAACAACCAGCGGCACCTCCGTGGTGGAACCAGGCTCCACAGTTATCGCCTGCGGGTTGAAATCGAAGCGGCACATGTCCTCTGGGTCCTGGCCAGCAAGGGTGTAGGTGGTGCGTAGATTGCCCGAGTTGGTGATGCTGACCCGATAGGAGCCCTTTCTACCCCTAGCCTTCTTGGGAGTGAGATCGAGGTCAAATAGCAGGAAGCGCTCCACCTCCAGGGCGAGCTGAGCGGTGGTCTCCGCAGAAGGTTCTCTGCTCGAAGCTACCCTTATGATGACATTACAGGGCCCTGCCTTGCTGGCGCTGGTTCTGGGCGGCTTAATCGTGAGCTTCACCTGCTCTTCGTCTCCGGGGGACAAGGAGACAGTGGACACTGAAAGGGTGCACCACTGGGGGTCTATGCCCTCAACCGCAATGGAGTAGGCCTCGGCGACATCACCGGTATTCCTAATGGTGGCTGTCGTCTCCACGCTCTCCCCTGGGGTGACCTGAAGCCTGTCTGGTGATAGGGTAACATTGATCTTCTCGGGCAAGGCCACTGGAGGCGCTACCAGGGTTTGCTCTTGCGGCACCACGTCGTCCTTCAACATGCTGCGCCCCTGCAGCCTGTCCAGTGCTTTAAGTATCCCCTCTACCCGCCTGGCATCAGGTTTGGATTTCGGGAGAATGTCCAAGGC
>JBHIBU010000209.1:0-2056 GCA_046759245.1 Dehalococcoidia bacterium
AATATTAACTATCTACTATCGCTGAAACTGGCCTATCCTGAGCACCTTTTCCTGCTCATGGGGAACCATGAGGCTTATGGCATCACCCCCTTTCATCCCGCCGATTTCTGGGATGGACTCGATGGGGAGATGCACCAGCGCTATGCCTCTGTGCTCATTAAGCTTCCCCTGGCGGTATGCACCGAAAACGGGGTCATTGCCTTACACGGGGCGCTGCCGAATGTGGAGAATCTGGAAGCAATAGATGAAATAGCAATTGGCAGCGAGGAGTGGAGGCAAATAACCTGGGGCGATTGGCAGCAGAGGAGCGGGGCCTTCCTGGGAGATGATATGTTCACCGGAAGGCCCCAATTCGGCGAGGACCATTTCACGGAGATAATGGCTAGATTTGGCAAAAACGTTTTGATCAGGTCACATCAACCGACAGCGCAGCGGGCTATGTTCCATGGAAGATGCCTAACCATATTTACCTCCTCCGCCTATGTCCCCTCAAGAACGATAGCCATTGTCGACCTGGGGAAAAGGGTGATGACGGTGGAGGACGTGACCGTGGAGGCGATCTGAGGGAATGGCTGAAACGGCCCCGATGAGCGGAAGGGGGGATAAACTCACCTTTTTGGGGACCGCCGGGGCTCGGGTGATGGTGGCAAACCAGGTCCTGGCCTCAGGTGGGCTTTGGCTCGATCTGGGCGGGGCGGAGCTCCTCCTCGATCCCGGCCCCGGAACCCTGGTCCAGGCTGCCAAAAGGAAGCTAAGGGCTTCAAAGCTTGACGCCATCATCCTCTCTCACCGCCATCTGGATCACTCGGCGGATGTCAACATCATGATCGAGGCCATGACCGAAGGGGGGCTCAAGAGGAAGGGAACGCTCTTCGCCCCCAGCGATGCCCTTGGGCAGGACCCTGTCATCCTCCGTTACCTGCGGCCATATCTGGGCGGCATCGAGGTCCTCGAGGAGGGGAGGAGTTACAATATCGGTGAGGTCTCTTTTAAGACCCCCGTCCGGCACCGCCATCCTGTGGAGACCTATGGGGTGATATTTGAGACCCCAAGGCATACCATCTCCTGCATCGTAGATACCCGTTATTTCCAAGATATGGGTCTTCATTATAAGGCTGACCTCCTTATCCTGAATGTGGTGAGGCTCGAGCCTGGTGGTCCCTACGACCATCTTTCGGCTGCGGAGGCAGGTGAGATTATCAAGGAGCTCAGGCCCGGGGCGGCGATCCTGACCCACTTCGGCATGACCATGTGGCGGGCCAAGCCCTGGGAGGTGGCGAAAAGGCTATCGGATGAGACCGGCGTCCGCGTCATCGCCGCCCGCGATGGGATGAGCTTCGACCTTGCTGAGCTGAAGGGGGAAATATGGAAAGAAGATTAGAGGAAGAGATCGCTATTTTGCTCAAGGAGCGCGGATTGAGCATCGCCATCGCCGAATCATCCACGGGAGGGCTGATCTCCCATCTGCTCACCAATGTCCCCGGTAGTTCCGCTTACTATATTGGAGCCGTGGTTGCCTATGATAACGAGGCGAAGGTAAAGATTTTAGGCGTGAACAGGAGGACGCTTGAGGAACACAAGTCGGTTAGCTATGAAACTGCTGAGGAGATGGCCCAGGGGGTGAGGAAGTTAATGGCTGCGGATATAGGTTTGTCAGATACAGGTATTGCAGGACCTACGGGGGGAACACCTGGAAAGCCTGTTGGCTTATTCTATATTGGAATCTCCTCCCCTCTGGGCACCAGGGCTGTGGAGCATGTCTTCGGTGGGGACAGGCTCGAAAATAAAAGGAGCGCTGCTGAGGCAGCGCTCGCAATGTTGAAGGAACAACTGCTGGAACTCGGGTGATGGCCATGGAAGAGAGGCACGTTGTAACCTGCTTTCTGGAGCATGATAACAAAATCAAGCTCTTCAGGAGAAGTGAGAGGGTTGGCGTCTACAGGGGGAGGTGGGCCGGGGTGAGCGGATATGTCGAAGAGGGAAACACCCCTTATCAGCAGGCGCTGGAGGAGATAGAAGAGGAGACAGGGTTGGGCGAGGAGGACATCCAATTGGT
>JBHIBU010000210.1:0-2022 GCA_046759245.1 Dehalococcoidia bacterium
TTTGACCTTGAGGGTCCCCTTTCCCCTCAGGACAATGCCTACGAGCTGATGAAGCTCTTCCCCGATGGCGACCGGGTCTTCGAGGTCATCAGCCGCTACGATGACCTGCTCGCCCTTGAAGGGAGGGAGGGCTATGAGCCGGGAGACACCCTGGCCCTCATCGTCCCATTTCTAATTCACCACTCCATCTCGGAGGAGGATATCGGAAGGCTAGCGGAGAGGGCAACCCTGGTTGATGGCGCCCCGGAGCTTATCATGAGCCTGAAGGATTGGCAGGTATTCTGCATCAGCACCAGCTACGAGCAGTATGCCAGTCGCATCAGTCAAAGGGTGGGCATTTCCGGGGACAATCTCGCCTGCACCCGATTTCCCCTGGATCAATATCGAAACCTAGTGAGCAAAGAGGACATCTCCTTAATGGAGCAGATAGAGCAAGAAATCCTGGCCATGAAGCCCGAAGATGAAGAGAGTATGAAAAAGCGTCTCGACCGTTTCTTTTGGCTAGAAATGTCTGAAAAAAGCCTCGGCGTTGTCCTCAGAGAGGTGAAGCCGATGGGGGGGCAAAGGAAGGTGGAGGCACTCAAGGGATTCGCTCAGGATTATGCTCAATCACCGGGGCAGGTGGTCGTTGTCGGGGACAGCATCACCGATGCCAGGATGCTTGAGGCGGCAAATAGTGCCGGGGGGCTGGCCATCGCCTTCAATGCCAATAAGTACGCCCTGCCCTACGCCACCCTGGGTCTGGCCTCCACAAACCTTGGCGATCTGAAGGTCGCCCTGGCTGCCTGGGAGGAGGGCGGCAGGAGGGCTGTAGAAAAGTTTGTCACGGAGAAGGAAGGGGCTGGCGCTGCGGGAGATAGGGAGAACTTCCACTGGCTGGTGGGGCGTAAAGCACTGGATGAGCCCTTGAGGATTCACAAGAGAATTCGGCGCCTGGTCAGGGAAGAGGCTGGCAAACTGGGCTAGGAGGAAAAGGTGAACGCCATCGAGGTAGTGGGTTTTGGGGCGATGAATATGGATCAAATCTACGGGGTGGAGCGTATCCTGACCGATGGGGAGGCCCCGGTGGCAGAGTTCCGGCTATCGCCCGGGGGCTCAGCGGCCAATACCATCTACAGCCTGGCCAAGCTGGGGGTCGGCACCGGCTTCATCGGTGCCGTGGGCGATGACGAAGAGGGGAAGGTGCTTTTGAAGGACCTCGAGAGCATGGGCGTCGATACGGGGCAGATCAAGGTGAAAAAGGCAAAAACGGGCTCTACCCTATGCCTCACCGATAAACGGGGAAGGCGAGCCCTCTATGTGCTGCCCGGCGCCAATAGCTTACTGGCAAGCGAGGACATAGACCCTGCCTATATCAACCAGGCCACGATGCTTCACCTCTCCTCCTTCGCCGACGAAGGGCAATTGGTGGTTCAGAAGCAGTTAATGGAGAGGATGTCCCCATCTATTAAGGTTAGTTTCGCCCCGGGGTCAATATATGCCGCCAGAGGACTGGAGGTCATGGCCCCAATAATAGAAAGGACCCATATCCTTTTCCTCAATCGAAAGGAGGCAGAGGAGCTAACCGGCGAGGACTTTCAAAAGGGAGCCAGAAAGCTTCTGGAGCAAGGTTGCCGAATCGTTGCTATCACCTTGGGGCAAGGGATAGGAAAAGGAAACACCATTGCCACCTGCTACCTTATCGCTGCCCAAGGTGAGTATATGATCCAAGCTGAAAGGGCGAAAAAAGAGCCTGAGGCAGATACTACCGGTGCCGGCGATGCCTTTGCCGCTGGGTTTCTCTATGGCTTTCTACGCGGAAAGGGGCTGGAGGAGTGTGGCTATCTAGGCGACCTTGTTGCCCGCCTCTCCACCACAAAGCTCGGGGCTAGGGCTGGTCTCCCCTCCCTTCAAGAGCTTGAGCAAAGATGCAAGCAGCTTTATAAAAAACCGCTATGAACGAAAAAACCTATCTCCCCTGAAAAACGGGCTTTCGCTTCTCCACAAAAGCCCTTGGCCCCTCTTTAGCGTCCTCGCTGGCGA
>JBHIBU010000211.1:0-1976 GCA_046759245.1 Dehalococcoidia bacterium
TTTGGTGCCGCTCCGCCTATGCCTCGGAGGTTCTGGAGCTGGGAGAGAATCAAACCTACAGATTGGCACCCTATGTAGACAAGCTGCTTCTGGAGCAGGATTTCCCTGGGTACATCGGCGCTATGTCTAGGCTTATGGTGCAGCCGGAAATATTTGACGAGTTTGTAGAAAAGCTCCCCTCGGGGCAGCGAACCTGGTGGGATCAGCATAGCCCCGCCTTTATCCAGTTGGTGAGCGGTGCAGGGCGACCCTTCTATATCCGCCTCATCCCCGGGGGCTTATCTCAGGTTCCGGGTCTGTCGGACCGGTTAGCCCAGAGGGCTCGGGTGCTGGAGTTAGCCTGCGGCGCGGGGGTTGGATTGATGCGCATGGCACAAACCTATCCCCAATCTACCCTTGTGGGCGTGGATGGAGATGCCTACTCCTTGGAACTGACGGCCGATAGGCTCCGCCAGGGAGGACTCCAGGATAAAGTATCCCTGGTGCGCAGCATGCTGGAGGAGGTGAATGCCAGTGAGGAGTTTGACTTGGCCCTCATCAACATCTCAATGCATGAGTGCCGCGATATTGAGAAGGTTACCAGCAACGTCCACCGTGCCCTCAAGCCTGACGGCTACTTCGTTATCTCCGATTTCCCCTTCCCAGAGTCGACGGAAGGATGCCGAACAGTTCCGGGCCGACTCATGTGCGGTATCCAGTTCACTGAGGCCCTCAAGGGCGACCAGCTATTACCCACTCGGGCTTATGTCAATCTGCTTACTAAGCACGGCTTCCGTAGTGTGGGTGCCTTTGACCTTACCCCGGTCCACGCCGTGACCCACGGGCAGAAGTGATGGAGGCGCCCGGTTAGTATATGCTGCTGAGGTAGTTATATGGCCGTCCCCGTCGCTAGGTTAGAATACACCCAGAAATACCTGCCTGTTGCTGCAGTCAGCACGGCAAGGACTTTAGGAGAGTAGCTCGAACAAGCTTTTTAGAACTTACCGAGGCCGCAAAAGGGTGTTTTGTTTCTCAGTTTTAGACTCTTCCGCCTCATCCGGTTGGAACCGCGCCTGGCAACCTATAGAGCCCAAACGTCGATGAGCTTCCAGCCGAAGTGGTATAATAGACGCAAGCAAATGCCAATTCTCAGCTAAAGTTGGTATACTTTCCAAATGGGGGTGATAGCATGATTGGACTTTCAGCGAAACTAGAGTCCCTGAAAAGTATATTATCTGAGATGGGGAGCGTACTCATCGCTTATTCAGGCGGAGTGGATAGTACGTTTTTGCTTAAGGTTGCCTCAAGTGTGTTAGGAGATAGGGTGATTGCCGTTACCGCAAGCTCGGAAACATATCCGTCAAGGGAGCTGGGAGAAACCAAGAAAAGTGCCAAAATGCTTGGCGTAAAACACGTTGTTATCAATACGAATGAATTGGACGATGAAAACTTTGCCGCTAACCCCCCGGAAAGATGTTACTACTGTAAGCAGGAGCTATTCTCCAAGCTAATGAGATTAGCCAAGCAATATGAATTGAACTATGTTGCTGATGGCTCAAATTATGATGACATAAGCGATTTCCGTCCAGGCATGAGGGCGGCCTCTCAGTTCGGGATAAGGAGCCCCCTACAGGAGGCCATGCTCACGAAAGGGGAAATCAGAACCCTGTCGAGGGAGATGAATTTACCTACGTGGGATAAACCGCCCCAACCCTGCCTATCGACAAGGTTTCCATATGGTACCAGAATCATGAGGGAGAAACTTTCAAGGGTTGAACTTGCCGAGGAGTTTCTGGCGGGGTTTGGAATCAAGCAGCTAAGAGTCAGAGTTCACGGTGACATCGCCAGAATAGAGGTTCCAAAGGAGGACATGCATATACTTCTCGATGGGCACATAGCCAAAGAAATTGTGGCCAGATTCAAGGCTCTCGGATATACATTCATCACTTTGGATATTCAAGGCTATAGAATGGGCAGCATGAACGAGCCATTAAAAA
>JBHIBU010000212.1:0-1949 GCA_046759245.1 Dehalococcoidia bacterium
TTGCATTTTCTATATCGCGCCGATAACGCCGCCCCAGTTAAATATTAAAAGGTTGACCCAAATTTCAGTTATGGTATTCCTGCCGTCCAAAAGAGGTACACGCGAAAATACCCTTTTGGGGGTTGATGGGACTATTTACATAAAGGCAGTTTTTAGGATAAGAGTAAGGGCACTAATACTTAAGATAAAGGCAAAGAACGATTGAAAGGAGACGAGTCATGCGCGGTAATAAGCAAGTTTTTCTAGCTTTTCTTCTCACAGCACTATTTGCTGTTATGGGTCCTGCAACCGCATTCAGTTTTGACGCTGAGGCCTATTTCAAGGGGAGGACAATCCGGTTCATTACTGGCTCAAAGCCGGGTGGCGGCACGGACATCCTGCTTCGCTACTTAGCCGGTAACTGGGGCAAGTTCTTTCCAGGAAATCCGCGCTTCATTGTCACCAACTTCCCCCCCCATGTTCACGGGCTGAACTTTGTCTGGCACTCCAAAGGGGACGGATTTACGGTATTCATGCACTCCACCGCCATCCTAAGGGAGCAGGCCCTCTCGCAGGCGGAGTTCAAAACTAGCAAGTTCAAGTACATCGGGGACATAGGCGATCGGACCACTGTGATGGGAGGCTACAACCTTCCTTACGCGGACATCCGGGAGGCCATGGGTAAGCAAGGACCTCCCCTGAAATACCTGGACATGATCCCTAGCCCGGAGGACATGAACACCCAGGCCCTTGAGTTAATGCTGCTTTCAGACTGGCTGAATCTCCCGGCGCAGTTCGGAGTCATCGCTGAGCGAGGCACCTCCATAACCCTCCTCGAGATGGAGCGGGGAAACATGAACGTGATGGTCGGGGGTGCCGGCAGGTGGTTTGGCATGCCCAAACTGCGGCCTGGCTGGATAGCTAAAGGTAGGATGAAACCATTGTTGGACTTAACCTATTTCGGCGCACGCATGATGCCAAATGCCGAGTTCACCGATGTGGACAAAGTGCCGCATGTCAACAGCTTGCTCAACGCCAAACAACGGGAGATCTGGACGGCTATGATCGAAGCCCCTCAGGCCATGAACAAGCCCGTTGTGTTGCCACCTAAAACGCCTGATAGGATCGTTAGCGTTTTCCGGAAGGCCCTTGAGGACGCGATGAACAATAAGAAGTTCCGGACGGGTATAAAAAAGGTAACGGGCATTCCGCCCACCTGGGTGCGCGGCGAGGCGGCCCATAAGGAGGCGATGGACTCGGAGCGTCTCTGGGGCAAGTACAGGGAGCAAGAAGCCAAGCTGCGCCGCGAGATGTATAAAAAATATATTCGCAGGTAGGATGACCTGGCCGCACCGGTTACTTGACTCCAACAGAAAAACCCGAACCGAACGACTGCTCGGCTGAGTTGGGTTGGCGCGAATGGAAGCCCTCCTGAAAGCCACGCCATATCTCGGGACGCTTCCCTACTGGGAGGCGTTGATTGCAGGCGTGTTCCTGTCTATCGTCATCGGCCTCATACCCGGAGTGGGCTCCCTCCTGGTCATGGCCATTCTCCTGCCCTTCATCGTGTTCAACATTAACGACCCGGCTGTGGCCCTCGTCATGCTGGCAGCCATCGCCGGGACCAACAACACCCTGGACTCCATTCCGGCTGTGGTCGTCGGGGTGCCGAGCGGCGCCACGCAGGTAACCTTCCTCGAGGGGCACCAGCTCGCCAGGCGCGGTCAGGCTGCCTATACCTTGGGGGCCGTCTACAGTGTTTCAGCCATAGGTGGGGTGGTCGGGGCATTGGCCTTGGCCATAATGATCCCCGTCATCAAGCCTTTTATCTTGAGCATCGATCGAAGCGAGATCGCGGTCATCGCGATGTTCGGCGTGGCCATGGTAGCCGTGCTGAGCCGGGGAGCCATGGTCAAGGGCATCGCAGCCGGCCTTCTCGGCGTCCTGGTCGCCACGGTGGGAGTCGACCC
>JBHIBU010000213.1:0-1940 GCA_046759245.1 Dehalococcoidia bacterium
CCTGTTGGCCCCTTTAGCAGAACCGGTATCTTCCGGGCATAGGCAGCCTCAAAAACCTCAACCTCATCGTTAAGCGGCAAGTAGTAGGGCTCCTCCCTTACCACATACTCCTCGATCATATGCTCCTTATAAATCGTCCTTGCACCCTGAGCACTCATCCTATGCTACCCCCTTACTGTGAGCCTGAAGCCTTTGCCAAAGCCCCTCCACCTTGGCTTCGACCTCGACTAATTCGCAATCGGTATCGATGATTACATCGGCATGCTTCGCCCTCTCCCCAAAGGAGAGCTGGGAGCGGATGCGGGCCCTCGCCTGGTCATCGCTGAGCCCACCCCTATTTTGAAGGCGCTTGACCGCTGTCTCCTCAGGGGCTACGGTGACCCAAACCTCGTCCGCCAGATCGGTCCAATTTGCCTCGATGAGGACAGCAGCATCTACAATCACCACCCCCACCCCCTCACCCCTAAGCCTCTCGATCTCCTCCCTCATCATTGAATGCATCTGGGGGTGCATTATCTCGTTGAGTCGGGCGAGGGCCTGGGGATCGCTGAAAACGATCTCCCCCAGCTTTTTCCTATCTATCTCCCCGTTCTCTTTCAGGATCCCCCTGCCGAAGGTCTCAATCACCCGTCTCCAGGTTTCTGTATCAGGTTCATAAGCCTGATGGCCGATGCTATCGGCATCAATGATCACAGCCCCCCTCTTGGCGAGCATCTCGGATACCGTGCTCTTGCCAGTGAGAATGCCCCCGGTAAGACCGATGACGATCATTTACATTTCCCAGCGGGCTTGAACTTGGGCAGCGTCACCTCCTCGGTAACATCATCGAAGAACACCTCCACGGGCATCCCTATATATAGCTCCTCCGGCCTAGAGTCCACTATATTGGTCATCAGGCGCACCCCCTCCTCCAGCTCCACAATCACCATAGCGTAAGGGACATCCTCGACAAAACCGGGGTGGAAGGGTTGCACCGCAACCGCCCAACTGTATACCTGCCCCTTTCCACTAGCCTTGATCCATTCTGTGTTCTCGGAATTGCACCTGGGGCATATCGGGCGCGGGTAGTGCCGATAGCTGCCACAGTCCCGGCAGCGCTGAATGAGGAGCTCGTGCCTCTGGCACCCCTCCCAAAACTCCTTTGATTCCAGCGTGGGTCTAGGCAGTGGTTTTTGATACATCCCCTCACCTTCTCAATATCACCACAGAGCCGTCACCAAGGTCGCCAAAACCACTGACCAGGGCGATCTCAGCGTTTTTGACCTGAGCAGCGCCGGCGTCCGCCCTCAGTTGCCTCACCGCCTCCACCACATGGTTCATGCCCAGTACATGAGCCTGAGAGAGGAGGCCACCATGGGTATTCACGGGGAGCTCTCCCCCCAGCTCGATGCGTCCCCCCTCCACAAAGGGACCACCCTCCCCCTTCTTGCAGAACCCTATGTCCTCCAGCTGGCAGATCACATTCCAGGTAAAGCAATCGTAGATCTCCGCGACATCGATGTCCTGAGGGGTAACACCAGCCATGGCAAAGGCATGGGGGGCTGCTTTTCTGACCCCGACTTCGGTGAAAACAGGCCGATTGGGAATTTGATCTGGGGAGTCGGCGTGACCTTCGGCAATACCCATGATATAGACGGGGCGGTGCCTCATATCCTTTGCTCGCCGCGCAGAGGTCACCACCACAGCGGCCGCGCCATCGCTCTGCAAACAGCAATCGAGGAGGCGGAAGGGATCGACGATCATTCTGGAGTTTTGGTGCTCCTCAATGGTGATCGGCTTCTTCATCGCCGCCTTTTCGTTCAACAGGGCGTGCTTGCGCATAGCCACCGCTACCGCACCAAACTGTCGACTGGTGGTACCATACTCATGCATATGCCTGCGAGCTAGCGGGGCAAACCAATGGGCGGGGACAAAGGAGCCAAAGGGCATCTCAAATTCCC
>JBHIBU010000214.1:0-1925 GCA_046759245.1 Dehalococcoidia bacterium
CCTTCCTTCCACTATCCAGGGGTTAAGGTTTTTTCGAAGCTTGGGGGGGTTTATGATAAATGGTGCTTTATATAATGCTGCTGGTGGTGGGTGTGGTTCTAGTTGCGCTGCTGCAAATATCGCCAGACGTCTTCATTACGGACATTTGGGCGCCGAGTTTCGTAGCACTCGTCAAGGGTGCTGTGTTCGCAACGATTATGGGTCGCTTTCTGCTAGCCATCCTACCACGCCAATGATGTGAAGCCCAGTCCAAGCGCCGAAGCGGCAGCCGTTCGAAAAAAGGGGCTGTAGCTCAGATGGGAGAGCGCCTCGCTTGCACCGAGGAGGTCAGGGGTTCGAATCCCCTCAGCTCCACCATGCCGGATAAAAGGTAAAACTTTTGAGAAGACATTTACACTGACCTATTGCCCCCCATGATTGATCCGGCTATCTGGATGCCTCTTTCCAGCGCAGTTTGATTGGCCTGGAGGCTGTCCTCGGGGGAATGTTTTCTCACGGCGCCAACAAGGGCTCTTCGGGAAACTAGCTTTGTCAGTTCAACCACGAAGCCTAGAGCTACCAGATTCGCACTGATGCTACTACCTGTGACCTGCTGCGCTATATCGGCGAAGGGAATGGGTATGCTTTTGGCACCCTCTACCAGGGCCCCTTTTGCTTGGGAGCTGTCGACAAGGAGGAAGCCGTCACTGGCAAGCTGGTGATGGTATCGGTCGAAGGCCACTTCGCTGAAAATCACCAGCACGTCGGCATCTAGCACTTGAGGATAATCGATCTTCTCGTTGCTTATGACCACATCGGCTCGACTTGGTCCGCCTCGCTGCTGAGCACCGTAGAAATGGGTCATGACAGCATTCTTGCCATCGCGAACCGCTGCTTCGGCGAGTATGATCCCGGCTAATCCCAGCCCCTGCCCACCCTGCCCCGCCATTCTTACCTCCCAGCGCCTTCTCTTCAAGCTCCCCCCCTCTTCTTGCTGGCCGCAATCAGCTTGCGATAGCTTTCCACGTAACCGGGCAGGTCGCGATCCACGAGCACACCCCGAACTATCTTTCCCGATGCAACCTTGCCCGGGGCAGCCGTTGTATTATCGCGGAACCATTTCAGCATTTCCACGGCGTCGCCCATTTCATTGAGCCTACCGTAGAAGAGAGGACAATTACTCAGAACCTCGATTACTGAGAACCCCTTCTTCTCTATGCCTCTGGCAATAAGCCTATCAAGTTCAATGGCGTGATAGGTCGTGCTCCGAGCTACGAAGGATGCTCCCGCTGTCTCAGCGATCTGGGCTATATCAAAGGCTTGCTCTATTTGGCCGTAGGGGGCTGTTCTAGCTTTGGCCCCAAAGGGAGTGGTAGGCGATAGCTGGCCTCCGGTCATACCATAGATGCTGTTGTTTACCACTATTGCTGTTAGCTCGATGTTGCGCCTGGCAGCGTGGATGAAATGGTTTCCACCTATGGCCAGGGCGTCTCCATCGCCCATGACCACCATCACCTTCATATCGGGCCTGGCCAGCTTCAGACCGGTGGCGAAGGGCAAAGCCCGCCCGTGGGTGGTATGCATGGTATTGAAGTCCACATACACGGGCATGCGCCCGGTGCAGCCAATGCCGGAGATCATGGCCACTTCATCCTTGGACAGACTGAGCGCCCGCACCGCCCTGATGATGGCCCCGAGAACAATGCCAATGCCGCAACCGGCGCACCAAACACTGGGAAATTTCTTGTGCGCCCTCAAGTATTCGTGCTCGGGGGCACTGGGTTCCATCATCGTTCAACCTCCAACGCCGCCATTATTTGGGCCGGAGTAACCATTGCCCCATCGGCGCGATTCACGCCTACTACATTTGCCCTTCCCTTGGCCACCCTCTCTACCTCCAGCAGAATCTGTCCCCGGTTCATTTCTGCCACTATTATCCTCTTCAC
>JBHIBU010000215.1:0-1880 GCA_046759245.1 Dehalococcoidia bacterium
ACACATCCCGGTGCCATCGACCATGATCGGGTTGAGGCTGACGATGGTCTTAACAGCAAAGGGCGCGGTGGTCAGGGAGCAGAACTTCATCATCACCGTCGGGCCGATAGCAATAACCCGATCGATCTTCTCTCCCCCCTCCAAAAGCTCCTTTAGCGGCTCAGTGACCACCCCCTTGCGAGCGTAGGAGCCGTCATCAGTAGTCACTATCAGCTGGTGGCTAACGCTCCCCAGGCGATCCTCCCAGAAAAGCAGATCCTTGTTCCTTGCTCCCATTATGGATATCACCCTATTTCCCGCCTCATTAAGGGCGCGGGCGATAGGCACTATGGTGGCGATGGCGAACCCCCCACCGACACAGACCACGGTGCCAAACTTTTCAATATGGGTGGGCAGTCCCAGGGGGCCAGCGAAGTTGGCGATATACTCGCCAGTCTTAAGTTGAGCCAGCCTTCGGGTTGTTGTCCCCACCTCCATGAAGACGATGGTGATGCTGCCCTCCTCTCGATCCCAGTCGGCGATGGTGAGAGGAATGCGCTCGCCCCTTTCATCCACCCTTACCACAACGAATTGCCCGGCCTGGGCCTTGCGGGCAACCGCCGCTGCCTCGATCTTGAAAAGATGAATATTGGGCACCAGTTCCTCACTGAGCAAAATCCTATACATCTCCCCAGCCTCGTGATTTTTCTAACAATCCTTTAATTATGATAATACTAGGCAGCGCTGAATTCAACCGCCAAATTGCTTACCTTGAGCCCGAGGCGCACGCTATAGTTCATCCCACGATCTTCGGGATATATCTGAGTGGTGTTCGCCAGGTAGAGGTGGGAAATCGGAGTGCGATGGTCTGGAATCTGGGAGGAATACCTGGTGGTAATGACCGGTTGCCCTGCTTCCTCTTTAAACAGGTAGCGCTCCTCTATCCAGCTGGGGTCGAACTCAGCATTGATCTTTCCAAGGTGGGGGAGGTACTCATTGAGAAGCTCATCTGGGCCCCATCGATAGAGAGGGCTATCCTCGGATAGGTAATTAGAGAGATAAACGATACGCTTTCCCCCGTAGATTGAGGGGTCGATGAAGTTGGTATGCTCGATGAGGGCCACGAAGGGGATAGAGGGGTCGCTGATATTGAGCCAGTAGATATGGGAGAGGGGCTTCTTTAGGGTCAGAACAAGGCACACCGCCCTCTGATAGCGCACACCCTTTAGCTTTTGAGCATAATCTGTGGCTAGCTGGGGTACCATCTCGAGGAAGGCTGGCGAGGGCACAGTGGCGATAATGCGATCGAAGGGGTGCATCTGTCCTCCTACCTCAAGCGCGACCGCCTTTTCGCCCTCGACCACGATTCTGCTGACAGACGATGATGTATGGATCTTTCCCCCGGCATCCAGGATCCTCTCTGCCAGGGCATCGATGAGGAGCCCGAAGCTCCCCCTCAGGTAGCCGAGGCGCTCCCTCCCTTTGGCACGCGATGCAAAGCGTAAATGCACCTTCCCCCAGAGCCAAACCATGCCCACCTCATCGAAACTGGCCCCAAACTTGTTCTTTAACAAAGGCCCCCAGATGATGTCATAGTTGCGTCTCCCCCCATACCTGGTGATCCATTCCCGGGCGGTCACCCCCTCCAGACTGGGCCAATCTCTATACCGCCTCAGATAAAGGCTGACCAGTCCCAGGCGCACCCGATCCCATAAACCCACGGGGCCGAATTTTATAAGGTCCCAAGGGGTGACAAAATCATAAATCCTCCCCTGGTGCAGGAAGCCTACCTTGGAGTCTAACCAAACAAGTTTTTCGCTTAGCCCAAGCTCATCGATTAGGCGGATTATCTCAACATCGCTGATGAAGATATGGTGATAGAACCTCTCCAGGCGCTCCCC
>JBHIBU010000216.1:0-1872 GCA_046759245.1 Dehalococcoidia bacterium
TCCTCAGCCTCGATGGTGCTGAGGATGAGCTCTCGACCCCTCTCAAGCTCCGGATACTGATGCCCCATCTCGGAAATCACCGCCTCTGCCATCTCTCCCAAGAAGGGCTCCTCCAGCCCCAGCTTCCTGCCGAAGAGAGCGGCGCGACGGAGCACCCGGCGCAGCACATAGCCCCTCCCCTCGTTTGAGGGCACCACCCCATCGGCAATGAGGAAGCTGATGGCGCGGCTATGCTCTGCCACAATCCTGATCGCCCGGTCGATAGTGTCATCCTGCCCATATCTTTGCCCTGCCATTTCGGAGACACAATCGATGATAGGAGCGAACAGGTCGGTTTCATAAACCGACATCTTTCCCTGCATCACCGCCGCCATTCGCTCCAGACCCATTCCCGTGTCGATGTTGGGCTTGGGGAGGAGGATGCGCCGCCCATCCCTTTGCTGATCGTACTGGATAAAAACCAGATTCCAGATCTCAACAAAGCGACCACATTCGCAGCCGGGGTCGCAATCAGGCCTGCCACAGCCAATGCCCGGGCCAAGGTCGTAGTGAATCTCGCTACAGGGTCCACAGGGCCCCGTCTCACCGGCGGGTCCCCAGAAATTGTCCTCCTCACCAAAGCGAAGGATCCTCTCCGCGGGAACGCCCAGCTCCCGCCAGTAATCAAAGGCCTCATCGTCATCGAGGAATATACTGAACCAAAGGCGCTCTAGGGGCAGCATTAGGCGCTGGGTAACAAACTCCCAAGCCCATTCTATCGCCTCCCTCTTAAAGTAGTCGCCAACGCTGAAATTACCCAACATCTCAAAGAAAGTGAGATGCTTAGAGTCGCCCACGGAGTCGATGTCCGTAGTGCGGAAACACTTCTGACAGGACGCCAGGCGAGGGTGGGGAGGAGTAGCCTCTCCAGTAAAGTAGCTCTTGAACTGCACCATGCCCGCGGTAGTCAGAAGCAATGTCGGGTCTCCCCGGGGCACCAGAGAGGAGCTGGGAATCACTTTATGCCCCTTCTCCTCAAAAAAACGGAGGAATGTCTCCCTCATTTCGTCACCAGTCACCTTTTCAACCTCGGTGGGAAAATCCCTCCCGATTTTAGTGTAACTAAGGGTGATATGTCAATGAGCAAGTAGGGGGCTAGCGTCGCTGACTTGACAACCCTGCAGTCCTTGTGTTAATCTTGGGTGTAGCCTCCGAGTGCTGCATCCCTCTCAGGATCCTATCCAATCTTAAACAACAAAGCAATAAGGACTACGGAAAGAATGGCTACTCAGCGGGAGAACAGTGGGGCTCGATTGAGCCGTTTGTGTCAGGTGCTGCTGGAACAAAGGAGAATCATTCTTGCCAGCAACCGAGGTCCTATCGAATACCATATCAATGAAGGGGGTAAACTACAGGGGCAGCGAGGGAGCGGCGGTGTGGTCACCGCCCTTAGCGCCATCAGCCAATACGTGGACCTCACCTGGATCGCCAGCGCCATGGGTGAGGGGGACCGCCGAGTTGCAGACAGGGCTCAAGGTAGTCGCCTCAAGGCACCTCTCCCTGGACACAATCTTTACCTTCGTTTTATAGTTTTTCCAGGAAGCACGTACCACAAATTCTACAGTGTCTTATGCAACCCTCTTCTATGGTTCCTGCAACACTATATGTGGAACTCCTCCCATACCCCCAATATTGACGCTAGGGTGTACGATGCCTGGGAGAATGGTTACGTAGCTGTGAACAGGGCCTTCGCTGAGGCAGTGATTACCGAAGCCTTGGAAAGCGATCGCCCCTCTTTAGTGATGCTTCACGATTATCATCTATATCTTGCCGCAGGTTACATTCGAAGAAACTACCAGATGTCCTCCTTCAGCACTTCAGCCATATCCCCTG
>JBHIBU010000217.1:0-1856 GCA_046759245.1 Dehalococcoidia bacterium
CTCGTCATCTGCGCCTTAAGCTCATCGGCGCTGGCAAACCTCCTCTCGCCACGCAGCCGCTCCACCAGCTCGATGTCAAGCTCTCGCCCATAAAGCTCCCCCTCAAAATCGAGGAGATGAACCTCAACGGTGCGCTGGCCACCACCGAAGGTGGGGCGTACGCCAATGTTTGTCACCGCCTCATAAAGCGTTTCGCCAAGGAAGGCACGCGTGGCATAAACGCCATCAGCAGGCAGGGCTTGCTCGGGGTCAAAGATTAGATTCGCTGTAGGAAAGCCCAGGAGCCTGCCTCGCTCATCGCCCCTTGTCACCTGCCCCGCCACTCTGAAGCGCCGTCCCAAAAGCTCGTTCACCTTTATCATATCGCCTTGGCTCAAAGCATGGCGAATCGCCGTGCTGCTCACCACCTCACCTTGCCACACCTTTGGTGGCACCACCTCTAAACTGAAATGAAGCTCTTCCCCCAGGGATTGAAGGGTGGAGACATCTCCCTCTCTCCCCCTGCCTAGGGCGAAGTCCGGTCCAAGCACCAGGCCTCGCATCCTGAGCTCTCTCTGCAGTAGAGCGACGAACTCTCGGGCATCAAGCTGAGCCAGCTCAGGGGTGAAGGAAAGGGGAACGATAAGCTTCACACCGAGGCTTTTTAAGAGTTTGATCCGTTCCTCGAGGCTGGTCAAGTAGGTAAGCTTGATCTCTGGAGAGAGCACAAGACGGGGATGGCGATGAAAGGTTACCACACCGCTAAGAAGGTCCTCCCCGGCCGCCTTTTCCCTGAGCTTCTCGATGAGATACTGGTGACCCAAATGAACGCCATCGAAAACGCCAATGGTGAGCGCAGTCTCACCCTCTGGCGCCACCTTCGCCAGCTCCTCTGCAACCAGCATCTCTCCCCTCAGTCTTTATTGCCAAAGGCGTGGAGGAAGGCCTCTACCACATCGGGGTCCCACTGGCTCCCCGACCCCTCCTTGAGGATCGCGACAGCCTGCTCATTGGTCATGGCGGGACGGTAGGGGCGGGCTGAAGTCATGGCATCATAGGCATCGGCGACGGCGAGGATGCGGGCCCCCAGTGGCGTCTCCTCCCCATGAAGGCTGTTAGGGTAGCCCCCACCATTGTAGCGCTCATGGTGATGCTCGACCATAGGCAATGTTCCATCGAGGAAGCCGAGGTGACGCAAAAGGTCCACCGCCCTCGTCGGGTGGAGCTGGATCTCGACCCTCTCGCTGGGGGTGATCGCGCTCGGCTTGAGCAATATGCCATCGGGAATGCCGATCTTGCCCAGGTCATGAAGCCTTGCCGCCGTTTCTATCTGCCTCATCGCCTCCTGGGAGAGCCCCATCTCGAAGGCGAGCTGGCGGCTGATCTGAGCCACCCTCTCCGAATGACCACGGGTGTAGGGGTCGCGGGCCTCCAGGGTGAGCACCAGGGTTCGGGCCATCTTCAGATAGGCGTCCTCAAGCTCCTCCTTCCTCCCCTCCAGGGCTGCGGCAGTCTCCACAAGCTGGTGATAGGCCGTCTCCAACTCCTCCTTGCGCTGCTTTGCCTCCTCATACAGCCTGTCATTCTCGATGGCCACCGCAATCTGACCGGCAAGCTCCTCCAGGATCTCTTGCTCCCGCTCCCCATAGGCATTGGGGTGACGGCTGGTGAGGTTAAAGGTGCCAATGACCTCACCCTTGGACAAAAGGGGGAGGCGGATGGCTGATCTTAGCCCTCCGCTGAGGTGGCGCTCATCGATGGGGAATTGCCTCTCCTGGGCAAAGTCAGTTTCGATGTTGGTCCTCTTGTGGGCCACAACCCATTCCGCAATCGAGCCCTTTAAGGGTATAGTGACCCCCGTGCCCAGCTCCGTCTCC
>JBHIBU010000218.1:0-1834 GCA_046759245.1 Dehalococcoidia bacterium
GTCAGGCGTTCTGGCCCACCGCAAGGTCAAAAAGGTGAGCCGGGGCCTGCTCCTGTTTATGGGGAGCGCCAGTTTCGTGGGCTCCTTGGCTGGCGCAGTCGTTTCCAAATACCTCCAGGCAGCTGTCCTCACTATAATTTTCGTGGGGTTGGCGATACTGGCCGCCGGGCTGATGTTTATCCCCAGGAAAGAGTGGGGCGAGGATATCCCGGTGGAGCAGGTGCGCTTCAACCGACCCCTCGCCTCTGGTATCGCTTTAGGCATCGGTGCCCTGGGAGGCACAGTAGGCGCCCCCGGTGCTTTCATCCTCATTCCCTTACAACTCTATGTGCTCAAGATCCCCACCCGTATAGCGGTGGGGAGCACCCTGGGCATTGTCTTATTGGGCGCCACTGCCGGCCTGCTCGGTAAACTGGTCACTGGGCAGGTATCCTTCCCTTTGGCGGCTGCCCTGGTGGCAGGGGCGCTACCTGGGGCCTGGTTCGGCGCTTCGGCAAGTATAAGGGTCAAGGTGAAGGCGCTCCGGCTGATTCTGGCCGTGGTCATCACCGCCGCTGCGCTCAGGATGCTCTACAACGTGCTGGTATCCTGACAGCCCTATGAGCATAGTGAGCCTTGGCCCAAATAATATAGACGAAAGGAGAGACGGAAGGTATGGACAGCGGGACCAAGCTGCGGGCACTGGAGCCTGGCGATATTCAGGCAATGGTGTCGGAGGGGGCATATGTCGTCGATCTCCGGGACCCTGCCCGGTTCGGGAAAGGCTACATCAGAGGCTCCATTAACATCCAATCCCCCCACAAGAAGTTTGAGGAGAGGGTAGCGATGATCATCCCACCAGAAAGAGACCTCATCCTCGTGGCTGATAGCGACGCTCAGGTGGAGGAAGCGGTGATTGCTCTGTGGAAGGCGAGGGGAGAGCACCTCTCGGGCTATGCGCACGGCGGGATAGATGCCTGGGTAAATGTCGGGTTGCCTGTTGCCACCCTCAGGCAGCTCTCCCTGCATGAACTAAAGCGGTGGTTGACTGAGGCCGGTGATGACATCGCGGTGCTGGATGTGCGCGAGCCCTTTGAGTGGGTGTTGTCGGGCTGCATTGAGGGCGCTATCCTTATTCCTCTGGGTCAGGTGGAGAGGCGACGGAGCGAGATTCCCCGGGAAAGGGAGGTAGCTGTCATCTGTGAGCATGGCATCCGTAGCAGCACCGCGGCCAGCCTTTTGGAGAGACACGGCTTTGACAGATGCCTCAATGTCAAAGAAGGTATGAATGGGTGGAGAAAGGCGGGTTACCCGAGAGCAAAATACCGGGAGTGAGCACATAGTAGAGGAAGCCCTTCGCCGGCGACTAAGAGTCTTCTATATGATATTCGTCACCGTAATCTACGGCAGTCTAGCTTCGACGATAGAGTTGACTTGGTTGCCAGGCTTGGGCGAAGTAAGTGGAGAGAGGGAGCATAATGGTTTTACAAAAGTGATGTCTGGTGGAGCTGAGGGGACTCGAACCCCTGACCTCCTCCGTGCAAAGGAGGCGCTCTCCCAACTGAGCTACAGCCCCAAACCGCAGTAGAAATTATAGCATATCTGAAATTATTTTTTATCCTTTCTCCTTATCCATGAGGTTGTTTTATAACCTTCTCCCCAATTCTCTTCCCTAGTTAGGGACAAGGGATAAACAATATCATCCATTCTTCTTGTCAGGCATCGGCATTGTTGTTATACTAAAGCTATGAATTTTGAGACTATTATCGGGCTGGAAGTTCATGCTCAGCTACTGACCAGGAGTAAGATGTTCTGCGGTTGCAGTGCTGATTATGCCAGTGCACCACCCAATACC
>JBHIBU010000219.1:0-1804 GCA_046759245.1 Dehalococcoidia bacterium
GAACGGCATCACCGGCACCTTCGCCGGCGGCCTTACGCCCGAGCAGGTGCTCTTGGGCGTGCGAGACGCCTGCGACATGATCCGCCAGCGCTTCGAGCTGTACGAGGAGAGCGTGCTGGCCTGAGCTCGCCAGTTTCCGTGAACGTGAGGATGTCCCTGGAATGCGCAGGGGCGGTTTCGACAAACCGCCCCCTACATCTTCTTCGCGCCGCCGAACCGGCGGCGGTGCTCCCGCAGCGTTCAGTTGTTCATCACCACCGAGAGGCCAGCGGCGCGTGCCTTGGTCGCGGCCTCCTCGTTGACCACGCCGTCCTGCATCCAGATGTACTTGGCCCCTATCTCGATGGCCTCCTCGACAATCGGCGGGACCAGCTCAGAGCGGCGGAAGATGTCCACCATGTCTACAGGCTGCGGCACTGACCTCAGGTCCGGGTAGCTCCTCTCGCCCAGCACCTCGTCGATGAGAGGGTTCACCGGGATGATGCGGTACCCCTGCTCCTGAAGATACTTGGCGACGTAGTGGCTGGGGCGCTCTGGATTCGGCGAAAGGCCCACCACGGCTATGGTGTTGCTGTTGGAGAGCTGCTCCTCTATGAGATCCATCGGGACTCTTACCCTAACCCGCTCGTTAAGTAACTATCTCAAAACTCTTCCGTGCTTGTGACGACCTGCCCCACCCGAGGAATCTGTTCCCACCCTGTATGACACTGTATGACAGAATAGAGGGGTGTGGTGTGGCCCATTCCCACCCTGGCTTAGTGCCCTGGGGTCGAGTTGCCCACCACACCCCTGATGGCCTGAGCAGTCGCCGGATACAAGGATGCGTTACGCCCTATGCCCTCAGGGATGCGCTGCCCAGGCCTACACCACCCTCTGGAGGTGATGTCATGACCATTATAGGCGTTGATCCCCACCCCGGCCACCACACCAGTGCTGCTGTGGACCAGCAGGGGGTCCTCCTGGAGACCAAGACCTTCCCTAACACCCAGGAGGGCCTGGTGGCCTTCCTCACGTGGCTCTCCCGATTCACTGACTCCCGTCTGGCTGTGGAAGGCCCTACCCAGTCCTTCTTCATTCAGTGGACAACTCGCCTCCTGGCAGAGGGCTTCTCCCTGGTCCCCATACCCCCTCACATGGTCTCCAGCTCTCGGAGACGCCAGGCTAGAGGCAAGAGTGACCGGTTGGACGCCCAGCTCATCGCTAGGGCTTTGCTTGCACACCCACAACTGGTCCCCCTCTCTTTGCCCTCCTGGCTGGAACCCCTGCGAGAGCTGGTCCGCACCAGGCTTGCCCTGGCCACAGACCTCAAAAGATGCCGGATGCGGCTGGATAAGGTGCAGCAGGTGATGCCTCAGCACTCCTTGCAGCGCCTCATCCTGACCCTGCAACAGGAGGTGAGACGCCTGGAGCGGGAGATCGCCCGCACAGTACGGCAGTTGGCCCCCCAACTCCTCCAGGTGCCAGGGGTAGGTCCTGTGCTCGCTGGCGTCCTGTTGGTGGAGGTCGGGGACTGCCGTCGCTTTCGGGATGCAGACGCCTTCGCCAGCTACTGTGGGGCGGCTCCCCTCTTGTGGCAGAGTGGGGCAAGCCGAGTGATTCGAGTTAACCCCGGGGGCAACCGACGATTGAACTGGGCCCTTCACCTCATCGCCCTTACCAGAAAACGCTTGGACTCCTCGACTCGTGCTTTCTTCCAGCGCAAGGTGGCAGAGGGCAAGGGAATGCGAGGTGCCTTCAGGGCTCTCAAGACCTACATCGCCAGGGAGCTCTACCACCTTCTGCTTTCCCTCTGGAAGGTCAATCC
>JBHIBU010000220.1:0-1798 GCA_046759245.1 Dehalococcoidia bacterium
CAAATCGTGGAAATTTGTGAAATCATTGCTCACCACCACAGCCCGGGGAAGATAGACACCAAGAACTTTAAAATACTCTACGATGCCGATTGGCTGGTGAATCTGAGGGGTGAACATGATATTCAGGATAGGGTTAAACTGGCCAAGGTCATTGAGAGGGTATTTCTTACCGAGGGCGGCAAAGCTCTAGCAAGAGAGATCTACTTACAAGCCGTCGAGTGATGTGGATATCCGTACCATGGCTAATGATCGGAAGGTGGCAGCCTCCCAGGTAAAGGACCTGCCCTCGCCAGCAGGCTTCGAAATTGTAGGTGCCCTGGGGATCAAGGGCCCCCTCGGCGGGTAAAGGAAAGCCTTAGCAGGTGGGAAAAGTTTTTAGCGTGGGCAGAGGTTTGCACTTTGAAGCGAGCTGCAAAACCACTGCCATGGGGATCATGCCGCATAAAGATGTTAGCAAAGCCCTGGAGCTGTCTTTGGGGCTGGACATACCTTTCTGGCCCCAGCTCCCCAACCTCAGCTTCCACGAGGACATGTATGCCCAGACAGCGCAGGGCTTTCCTGGGATAGTGATCGACCTCGAAGGAGAGCGAGTCGACTTCCACTGCGGCAGATTTGAACAGGAGCTGGCCATCTACTCGGAGAAGATGGATAGCCCGCGCTATTTCGTCTTGAGCGCAGACCATTCCGCCGTCTACCACAGGTTCCTGGAGCGTGATTTGAGCGGCTATGCCGCTATCAGGGGGCAGGTCACTGGCCCTATAAGCTTTGGCTTCAGGGTAGTGGATGAGAGGCGGAGGCCGATCATCTACGATGACGGTGTGAGGACTATCCTCTTCGATTTTATCCAAAGCAAGGCAAATGCCCAGTATCACCAGCTCAGGGAGAAGAACGAAAACGCCTTCGTCTGGATCGATGAGCCGGGCCTGGGTTGGGTGTTCAGCGGTCTGTCCGGCTACAGCGATCTCCAGGCTAAGCAGGACTACCGGCATTTTCTCGATGGCCTTGAAGGTCCCAGAGCGCTGCACCTTTGCGCCAATGTGAATCTGCCCTACCTGTTAGAGCTGGGAGTTGAGCTCCTGTCCTTCGATGCCTATCAAATGGAGGTCATGCCTAAGGGATATGCCAGCTCTGTAGCCGAATTTCTAAAGGGTGGGGGAATCATCGCCTGGGGGATCGTGCCCACTGACTCGCTAAACCTGGGCAAAGAGACGCCGCAGACCCTGGCCCGGCTACTTGCCGGTTATTGGGAGGTGGTGTCCCAGCACAGCGGGCTCGCCCCAGGGCAGATTGCTGAGCAGGCGTTAATTGCGCCGGCGAGGTGCTGCCTTAAAAACATAGGTCAGGTCGGTGCCATCGATGAGGATGAAGGTCAGAGGGTAGAAGCCTCTCTCATTCCCAGCATTGAGGAAAGGCTTGTGGAGAAAGCGTTTACCTTCCTGCAAGAACTCTCGCACATGCTGCGGGACAAGTACGGACTATGAATATGGGATTGATCTGTGCAGCCCGGAAAGTATGATGCAGTTGTCTGGGCAGTCTTGGCCTTGAAAGAGTTGACAACAGGGTAACATAGTGCTAAGATAAATGGTTGCATCCCAAGCAATCCCCCGATAGAAGTGCCGTATTTTGCTAAATTTCATATGTTGGTCAAGAAGCCTTGTGTTACGCAAAGCTCCTGCTCTATCTTAAGAATTGTCTAGTCCTGGCTGAGGGATGGGCCAGCACATTAAGTCTGCCAAGCAAAAAGGTTGGCGGACTTGCTTTCAGACCATAGAGCCAGGGCTGGGAAGCGGGACATGCT
>JBHIBU010000221.1:0-1785 GCA_046759245.1 Dehalococcoidia bacterium
AAGCGTTTTGGAGAACGGGCTACGTATCATCACTAGCTCCATGCCCTATACCTATTCCCTGTGTATCATCATCTTTATCGGTGCCGGCTCGCGCTACGAGAGGGCGGAGGAGGCGGGGAGCTCCCACTTCATCGAGCATCTCTGTTTTAAGGGGACGGAACGGCGAGCCACCTCAAAGGAGATCTCCGAGGCCATCGAGGGGGTTGGCGGCGTGCTCAATGGGGGCACCGATAAGGAGCTCACCGTCTACTGGTGTAAGGTAGCTCGCTCCCACTTCCTGCTCGCTTTAGACTTGATGGTCGATATGCTCAGAAATTCCAGGTTCGATGCCCGGGACATGGAGAAGGAACGCCAGATAATCATCGAGGAGCTAAATATGAGCATGGATTCCCCCCAGCAGCGGGTGAATATTCTCATCGATGAGGTTATCTGGCCCAACCAGCCCCTGGGGCGCGACGTCGCCGGGAGCAAGGAAACGGTAGCTGCCCTCAGTCGGGAGATGCTCCTCGAGTACCTGAGCCGCCAGTATGTGCCCAATAACACTGTGGTCAGCGTTGCCGGCGACATCGGCGATGAGGAGGTATTGGCCAGCCTCAGCAGTGTCTTCGGCGACTGGACTACGAGGACGCCTCAGCCCCCCTTTCCCGCTGAGGAGGGCCAGGGTGAACCCCGCCTCCATATTGAGCACAGGAACACGGAGCAAGCCCATCTCTGCCTTTCGCTGCGTGGCCTATCCGCCCTCCACCCCGATCGGTTCAACCTGGACCTGTTGAACGTGATCCTGGGGGAGGGGATGAGCAGCCGCCTTTTCCTGGAGATTCGCGAGAGGAGGGGGCTGGCCTATGATATCCATAGCTCTGTGGATCATTTCCTCGATTCGGGCGCCGTTACCATCTATGCCGGGGTTGATCCCAAGCGTATCGATGCCACTATTGAGGCCATCCTGGAGGAGCTGCGTCGCCTCAAAGATGGGGTCCCTGCCCTGGAGCTGGCTAAGGCTAAGGAGATGGCTAAGGGACGCCTGCTATTACGCATGGAGGACACCAGGAACGTTGCCGGCTGGGTGGGGGGGCAGGAGCTTTTGACGGGGAGCATCCTCACCGTAGATGAGGTAGTCTCTATAATCGATGCCATCACCTCCGAAAACCTAGAGCGGGTGGCGCGGGAACTGTTCCTCGCTGAGAAGCTCAATCTCGCTATAGTTGGCCCCATCGCTGGCGGGGACCGCCTTTTTCGCTCTTTACGGTTGTGATTTTTCGTCCCCTACGGTGCGTGTAAGAAAGATCCTCATTTCGGGAAAAAACGGGATGGGTTTTCTCTAACTTGACCTTTGGTCATCTTGCTGAGGAGCGAGCAGGGCGAAAAAGCTCCATCTCTAGCGGGGTGGGATCACTACCTCGACGCCAGCCTCGTTTTCGGTTATCTTGAAGCTGGTATCCTCATCATGTCTCTCAAAGTAGAGATCCACGGTTCCCTTGCCGATGCGAAGGTTGCGCACCGAGGCGTGCTCCAACCAACTGGGCAACTTTGGGGTTAGGTAGAGCCTCTTTGAGGCGGCATCCACCTGAAGCCCAAGCATCGACTGGAAGAGGAGGATAGCACTCCCGGCAGCCCAGGCCTGGGGGCTGGAGCTTACCGGATACTCTGCGGGGACGGAGTAGGCCTCTAGGTCGCGGGCGAAGCCACAGAAGAGCTCGGGGAAACGGCTGTATTTAAAGAAAAGGCTGGCCTGGAAAAGCTGCGAGGTTATCTCCTCCGCCTCCCAGTGGTAGCCGTAACGCCTCA
>JBHIBU010000222.1:0-1765 GCA_046759245.1 Dehalococcoidia bacterium
CGTCGGGCACCGTCCCGCTCTCTTCGCGGACGAGCGCCCCGTCCACGAACCACTGCACCCGGTCGGGAAGCCAGCGGACCCGGTATACATGGAAGGCGTCGAGCTCGAGACCGGCCACGTTCGCGAAGGCCTTGTCCCCCGGCTGGCTGAGACCGGGACAAGATAAGATGCCTGGTGCGGAGCTTGGCGAAGGCCGGGACTCTGCAGGCATATGGTGTAGAGCTTGTAGTAGGGGACGTGACCAGTCCTAAGACTCTGGAACAGGCAATGCGAGGCGTAGAAACCGTTATCCATCTGGTAGCAATCATCAGAGAGAGTAAGGAGGTTACCTTTAACGGAGTCAATGTTCAGGGAACAAGGAATGTGGTGCAGGCTGCCCTGGGGTCAGGGGTCAAGTGGTTCATCCATATGAGCGCTCTGGGAGCTAGCTCCAATCCTAAATATCGCTATACCTACTCCAAGTGGCAAGGGGAGGAGGCAGTGCGCTCCAGCACCCTGGACTTTGCCATCTTCAGACCCTCAGTTATGTTTGGGCAGGGTTCTGGCTTTACTACCCAACTAATTCGCTCCCTCACCATGTTTCCTTTCCTGGCCCCGGTACCCGGCTCGGGGAAAGCCTGTTTCCAGCCCATCTGGGTAGAAGATGTGGTAACCTGTGTAGTTCGGGCACTGAAGGGTGGAAAAACTGGACAGCTCTATGAGATAGGGGGGCCAGAGCATCTCACCTACGAACAGATGCTGGATACGGTTATAGATGTCTTGGGAATCAAGCGCATCAAGGTTCACTTTCCATTGTCATTGATGCGGCCGGCAGTGATGGCTATGGAGAAGGTCATGCCCAACCCGCCGGTAACCCTGGTTGAGTTAGCTCAGCTTGAAGTGGATAACACCACCGACTTATATTCAGTAGAGCGCCTCTTTGGCTTTAAACCATTAGCATTAAGCCAGGGATTGGACTATATCAGGTCACCTTAGAAAGCCACCATCGCTTATATCTGAAGTTTCTGCCACCGTTCCCTTACCTTTGATCTTAACTCATCAAGGTCACAATCAGTATCAATTACTACATTGGCGTGCCTTATCCGTTTTTCAGTGGGTAGCTGAGAGCGGATGCGAGCCAAGGATTCCGGTTCAGATAGTCCAGTTCGTTTCTTGAGTCGTTTGAGCACGGTAGCCTCAGCGGCGGTAGTAACCCACACCTCATCTGCCAGTGAAGTCCAGCCAGCCTCCAGTAAAAGAGGCGCTTCAAGCACTACTACCCTTACTCCTTGTCGCCGGTATTCCTCAAGCCGGGTCTTTACCATGTCATACATCCGGGGGTGCATTATCTGGTTCAACCGTGCTCGAGCCTCAGCATTGCCAAACACTATCGTGCCCAGCTTTTCACGGTCAATGGCACCATTAGCGGTAATAATCTGCTTGCCAAAAGCAGCCACTACTTCACGCCATACCTCGGTATCAGGCTTGAAGGCTCTATGCCCTATCTCGTCCGCGTCTATAATGACGGCACCCAGCTCTGCCAAGAACTGCGACACCACGCTCTTGCCACTACCAATACCACCAGTAAGACCGATAACTTTCATTCTTTACTACTCTCAGTAATTGGACAGTACCTATGTGTGCTCTATCGCACAATCACCGCCACACAACTCCTTGGCAACGATAACAGCTCCCTTTACGATCTCTTCGGGGGCGTAATCGCCACCCATAGCGTCAACGGCTATTTTCATTTGTTCGTCACCCTCACTTTTGCTTCGCCAATAAT
>JBHIBU010000223.1:0-1711 GCA_046759245.1 Dehalococcoidia bacterium
AAAAAGATTTTTGACAAGGGGGGTAGTGGATGCTATGATGAAAGTGGGAATCATCCCTATTCAGGTGTTGACAGGGGAGGGTCGATTCCATGTTCGACAGCGCTAGTATTCTATACCTAGTGCTTCTTTTTCTATGTGTGGCTGCCTCCGCCTTCTTCTCCAGTGCGGAGACAGCCTTTATCTCCCTGCCCAAGGCACGGGTCAAGCATATGGTGAGCACCAAGGTCCCCAGGGCGGAGAGGGTGGCCAAGATGACGGAGCAACCGGAGAGGCTACTGGCAACGGTTCTACTGTGCAACAATTTCTTTAACGTTGCTGCCGCTGCCCTGGGCACTGTGATCGCCGTCTCTATATGGGGTGGCAATATAGGGGTGCTCGTCGCCACCATAGGGGTAACCATCCTTCTCCTGATCTTTGCCGAGGTAACCCCTAAAACCTTCGCCACCAGACATGCGGAGCGGCTAGCCTTGCTCTATATCTATCCCTTGGCGGCCATCGCCCGGGCGGTGTTCCCGGTGGCGGCTGGGTTAGGCTGGCTGGGCTCGGTGCTCTCAGGGGGGAGGGCTCCCGGACCTGAGACTGTAGTGAGCGAGGAAGAGATCCGGAATATGATCTCTGTGGGGCGTGAGGAGGGCACTGTGGAGGAGGCTGAGGCTGAGATGCTGCACAAGGTTTTCGATTTCGGCGAGCGCAGCGTGCGCGAGGTGATGATGCCCCGACCGGAGATCGCCTGGATCGAAGGTGGCGCCCCGCTGGCTGATTTCCTCGCTATCTACGCTGAGGCCCCCCATACCCGTTTTCTCGTTTGTCAGGATAACATCGACAACGTGGTGGGCATCCTCTCCATAAAGGATGTGCTCATGGCTCAGGCCAAAGGCTCCCTGGACAGGGAGGGCGTTATCGATGGGCTGGTGCGCCCTGTTTATTTCGTCCCCGAGACGAAACGCATCGCCGAGCTTTTCGCCGAGATGCAGTCCCAGGGCTACCACATGGTGGTGGTCGTTGACGAGTTCGGTGTCACCAGCGGCATTGTGACCATGGAGCAACTGGTGGAGGAGATCGTAGGTCGGGTGGGTGATGAGCTAACAAAGGCGGTGAGGGAATTCGAGGTTATCGATGAGCAGACGATTCAGATCGATGGCAGCATGCGAGTGGAGGAGGCCAACGAGGAGCTCGGCTTGGGGCTGCCCTCGGGGGACTATGATACGGTTGCCGGCTTTGTTCTCAACCTCCTTGGGCACATCCCCAAAGAAGGGGAGCAGGCGAGGTATAATGGCTTGAAGCTGGTGATCATAGAGATGCGGGGATTGAGGATCGAGAAGATCCTAGTTACCAGGGAGTAGTATGCAGCGGCTGCGCATTACATTTTCTCGTGGTGAGGAGGTGAAATACATCTCTCACCTCGATCTGATGCGGCTCTGGGAAAGGTCGTTGCGCCGCGCGGGCATCCCCATGGCCTACACCCAGGGGTTTAGCCCTCACCCCAAAATCTCCCTTGCCGCTCCCCTTCCCATCGGGGTCACCAGCGATGGCGAGCTGATGGACATCCTGTTGCGGAGGAGGGTCTCGCCTTATTTCTTTATCAAGGTGGTTTGCGATCAGCTGCCCCGCGGCATCGGCATCCTAGGGGTAGAGCAGGCGGCGCTGACACTGCCCTCCCTGCAATCGCAGATTCGGCAGGCTGAATACCGGGTTGAAGTGGAGACCGATA
>JBHIBU010000224.1:0-1711 GCA_046759245.1 Dehalococcoidia bacterium
TAGAGGGGATGCTCATCGCCGCCTACGCTATGGGGGTAAAGGTCGGTTATATTTATGTCAAGGCAGAATACCCCATGGCGGTGGAGCGCCTAAAGATCGCTATTTCTCAGGCGGAGGAATTGGGGTTCCTGGGGGAAAGCATCCTGGGCTCCGACTTCAGCTTCGAGATCAGGGTAAAGGAGGGCGCCGGCACCTACATTTGTGGCGAGGAAACGGCTATCCTGGAATCTATCGAAGGGAAGCGGGGGATGCCCCGTCCCCGCCCCCCATTCCCGGCTCAATCCGGCCTCTGGGGCAAGCCGACCAACATCAACAATGTGGAGACCTATGCCAACCTTCCCCTGATTATCTTGAGAGGGGCTGACTGGTACGCCAGCCTGGGAACTGAGAAAAGTAAAGGAACAAAATTGCTCTCATTGGCAGGCAAGATCAATAACGCCGGTCTAATAGAAGTGCCTATTGGCATTCCGATCAGGGAGATTATCTTCGATATCGGCGGTGGCATAGCTGAGGGGGGAAGATTTAAGGCTGTCCAAATAGGTGGTCCCCCGGGGGATTGCGTGCCCGAAAGATATTTGGATTCAACTCTGGACTATGCTTCCTTGGAGGGGATTGGCTGTATCATGGGATCGGGTGTAATGACAGTGATGGATGAGAACAGCTGTATGGTGGATGTGGCTCGCCATTTCGCAAGCTTTGCTCGAGATGAATCTTGCGGCTTTTGCTCCCCTTGTCGGCTGGGGAGCAAGGAGATGCTGGACATACTGACCCGAATCACACGAGGGGAAGGGCGCGAGGAAGACATGGAATTGCTTGTCGATCTGGGCAAGCAGGTTATGGCTACCTCCCTCTGTGGGCTGGGGGGTAGCTACCCCAATCCAGTGCTCACCGCCATAAAGTATTTCCGGGATGAATACGAGGCCCACATTAAAGAGAAGCGCTGCCCGGCCGCTGTCTGCGAGGCCCTGGTCTAGGCCAGCGGGAGGAGAGAGTAAAGCTCCCCAGGGCCGTGGAGGCGAGGAGATGTTTAAGATGCGATTTAGAGCGTTGAGGGGGTTAACATGAAAATGATTACCGAACAGAAACCCTTTGCCGAGATCGGAGAGAGCCTCGGTGAAGCGGAGAGGGTCTATCTGATAGGATGCGGCACCTGTACTACGATGTGCGCCACCGGGGGGAAATCAGAGGTGCTAGAGATGAAGGACAGGCTTGAAGAGATAGGTAAAAGGGTTACCGGATGGATGGTGATCCCCATAGCTTGCGATTACCTGACCAGGGAAGCCGTCGCCGAGAGCGCTGAGGCGATGGCACAAGCGGAGGCTATGTTGGTGATGACCTGCGCTTTGGGGGTGCAGAGAGTAGCAGGCTACACAGATAAGCCGGTTTACCCGGCGCTAAACACCCTCTTTTTTGGGATGGAAGACGCGCCAGGACATTACTCCGAGGTTTGTATCCAATGTGGGGACTGCGTCTTGGGGAGGACCGCCTGCATCTGTCCCTTGACCGCCTGCCCCAAGGAGCTGCTCAACGGTCCCTGCGGAGGCTACAGCCACGGCATGTGCGAGGTCGATCCCAACCGCGAATGCGCCTGGATTGAGATCTACAACCGCTTGAAGGGGATGGATCAGCTAGAGAAGCTCTCCGTGTTACAACCACTGAAGGATCACTCTAAGATGACTCATCCCCGCCGCATGAGCATAGGGCAATAGAG
>JBHIBU010000225.1:0-1683 GCA_046759245.1 Dehalococcoidia bacterium
CGCACCAAGCGGCAACGCTGGCAACAAGCGACCTATCACTGAGGTCGAAAGCGATGGAGGAAGGGCTGAAGATAGTTGAGGAGAATTTCTCTTACGACAGGATGCCCATCACCATTGCTACGGAGATTCATAGAGCGGTGAAAGAAATAACAGGAAACCCCGACCCCTACAGGGGGATGAAGGACGAGGAGATAAGGATTTCCAGGGAGCTGTGCCCGGAGATAAGCCTTGGCCAAGATTTCAGAGGCCTTCTTCAGCTCTCCGTTTTGGGGAATACCATGGATTTCTTCAGAGGTTTTGATACCATTAGAAGAGACATGAGGGGGCCGGTGAGATTTGCCCGAGACGACTCAGCTAGGTTCGAAGCAAAGCTCGAGCAGGCGACCAAGGTCCTCTATCTAGCCGACAATGCCGGGGAGATATTCTTCGATTTGCCCCTTGTCAAAGGGATGGAGGGGTTTGCCAGGGTGATATACGTGGTTAAAGGATCTCCCGCTGGGGATGATATCACCCTTGAGGATCTAAAGAGAGCCGGGATGGAGGGCGAGCTAGAGAGGGTGATATCAACGGGCACCGCCACCCCAGGGGTGGTTCTCTCTTTGGCTTCCGCTGAGTTCAAGAGGGAGCTTGAAGCGGCTGATTTGGTATTGGCCAAGGGCATGGGATACTACGAGGCACTTTCGGAGCTTCCCGCTGAGGAAAGGGTTCTCTTTTGCCTCAAGGCCAAGTGTAAGCCGGTGGCCGATTCGCTGGGGGTGCCTCTAAATAGCTATGTGGCGATGCTTTGGTGAGGAAACGATAGCTACCCTGCGCCCGGCAATAACTCTTTGAGGGTCTGAGAGTAGGTTTCATAAGCGCTTACATCGAAGAGGACGAAGAAAACCTCTTTTAAAGAGGTGTTCTGCTCGAGGAAGGCTATCACTGCTCCAAGGGCCACCTCTGAGGCCAGATCGATGGGGTATCCATAGGCACCGCTGCTTATCGAGGGCAAGGAAACACTATTCAGGCGATTCTCAACGGCCAGCTTCAGGCTCTCTCGGTAGGCGCTGGCCAGGAGCTCGCGCTCCCCACCCCCACCCCCATGCCAAACAGGTCCCACGGTGTGGATCACATATCGGGCCTTCAAATTTCCGCCGCTGGTGATGACCGCTCCGCCTGGGGGCAAGGGTCCCCTCTCCGCCCTTATCCTCTTGCACTCCTCGAGGATGGCTGGCCCTCCCCCTCGGTGGATGGCCCCGTCGACACCGCCGCCACCCATGAGGCTGGGGTTGGCAGCGTTGACGATGGCATCGGTCTCCTGCTTTGTGATGTCTCCCCGAACCAGCGATAGTCGTGTCTTATTGACGATCACTTCCATGGCGAAGGTCTCCTTTCACCGTCAATTCTATGGTGGGCGACCCTAGCTGTCAACGCCGCTCCCAGCAGAGCTCCCGAGAGCAGATCTGCCGCTTGGGAAACAGCGCCACCTTTACTAAGACGGGGGAGGATTTCCAGAGCTTGCTAACAAGCACCCCGGAGGCTATCTAGGCTGCGCCATGGGGCGATGCCGGTTGCTGCGCTGTCAACAAAATGGTGTTAGAATAGTGCTACCCAATTTTGGAGGAGGCATCTATGACGGCTGACTACCTAATAATCGATGCCCATATACACACCTACCAAAGCCCTGAGATCGGCCTACAAGCA
>JBHIBU010000226.1:0-1669 GCA_046759245.1 Dehalococcoidia bacterium
GCTCCTCGATAGGGGCAATAAGGTCAAGGTCCTGGTGCTCTTCCGCGGCCGAGAAATCTCCCACGCTCAACTGGGAAAGGACCTCCTGGACAATGTAGCCGATGCTCTCGCCGAAAAGGCAAGCGTGGAAAGGCCAGCTGCGATGGAGGGACGCTCAATGAGCATGATCCTTTCCCCCCGCCCAGCAAGAAAACCGAAGAAGGAAAAGACTGAAGAGGCTGCAGATGCCTAAGATGAAAACCCATAAAGGGGCTAAGGCCCGTTTCCATATAACAGGCAGTGGCAAAATTATGCGCGTTAAGATCGGCAAAAGCCACTTACGCCGCAAAAAGCCCAAACGGGTGAGACGGCTATACGATGAAACAATACCCCTCCACCCCACAGCAAGGCAACGTATAAGAAGGTTGCTGCCGGGGACCTGAGGTCGGAGGAACGTCTACACCCGAGAGGTTCTAGTCTTTAGCACAGGAGGATTTCCTTGCCTCGAGTAAAAGGTGGAGTGACAACCCACCACCGCCACAAGAAAGTACTGAAGCTGGCCAAGGGCCACCGAGCCACCAGGCACTCTCTCTACCGGCGAGCTCACGAGTCGATGCTGAAGTCATTGTCATATTCTTATCGCCACCGCAGAGAGCGCAAGGGAGATATGCGCCGACTATGGATCGCTCGAATCAATGCCGCGACAAGGCTTGATGGGCTTTCTTACAGCAGGTTTATTGAGGGCCTATGTAAAGCGGGTGTGGCTCTCGATCGAAAGATACTTGCCGATCTAGCAGTAACAGACCCTGCTGCTTTCGCCCAATTGGTGGCAGTAGCCAAGGAGAATATTCAGCAAGTAAATGATAGCTGAGCTTGACGAGCTCCGAGCAAAAGCGATCGGTGAGCTCGACAGCATTGATAACTCCAGCGACCTCGAGGCCTGGCGCGTCCGCTATCTGGGCAGGAAGAGTGCCCTGACCCAGATTTTGCGTGGACTGGCAGCATTATCCCTGGAGGAAAAACGTGCAACTGGGGCGGCTGCCAACGAACTTAGAGCCTTTTTAGAAAAGAGCCTGGCGCTTAAAGAAGAGGCGGTCAGGGACTCAGTGATAGCCGGGGCTATCGAGGGGGGACGTCTCGATATCACGCTGCCTGGACGCCCTCCTGCCCTCGGTCGATTGCACCCCACTACCCAGATGCTGCGACAGGTCTGCGATATCTTCATGGCTATGGGTTTTGAGGTAGTCGAGGGCCCTGATGTGGAGTGGGAGTATTACAACTTCGATGCGCTCAACATCCCCCAAGACCACCCCGCTCGTGATATGTGGGACACCCTGTGGATGGATTTCACGACCGAAGATGGTCGGCGGCCGATGTTGCTCCGCACCCATACCTCTCCCATGCAGATTCGGGTTATGGAGTCCAGACGCCCCCCGGTTCGAGTGATAGTTCCGGGCAAAGTCTATCGGTACGAAGCCACCGATGCCACGCATGAGGCCATGTTCTACCAGATCGAGGGGTTCGCCGTGGACAGGAATATCACTCTTGCCGACCTCAAGGGGACTCTTTTCGAATTCGCCAAGCGGCTTTTCGGCGAGGAGAGAAGGGTGAGATTCAGGTGTGACTACTTCCCCTTTGTTGAACCCGGCGTCGAGATGGCCATCGACTGCTTTGTATGCGATGGCGATGG
>JBHIBU010000227.1:0-1659 GCA_046759245.1 Dehalococcoidia bacterium
AGAACTTCCTCGCTCTCCAGGAGGAGTTGACCTCGACTGAGAACAAGATAAGCTTCTCACGCCAGTTCTACAACGATTCCGTACTGCATTGTAACAATAAGATCCAGATGTTCCCCTCGAACATAATAGCAAATATAACTGGTTTCAAAGCTGGCGAATTCTTCGAGGTTGAGGTAGCCGCGGAGAAGGAAACACCCAAGGTTAGTTTCAGCTAGCCCGGAGACACTCAGCCATGTGGCAACAGATTAGAGCTAATCAGATCAGGTCGGCAATACTGGTAGTGGGGATGCTGGCAGTGCTGCTCTTGATTGGGTATTTCCTGGGAGTAGCCTTTCTGGGTAGTGGCGTGGGAGGCCTGATGATAGCCCTTGTGATATGGATGGTGATGAACCTCGTCGCCTTCTTTAATGCGGATAGCATACTGCTGGCGCTTTCCAAGGCAAGGAAAATACAGCGCGATGACCATCCCCGCCTCTATAACATAGTCGAGGAGATGAAGATTGCCTCGGGCCTGGAGAAAATGCCTAACATCTACATCATAGACGACCCGGCGCTGAATGCCTTCGCCACCGGACGCGATCCCAAGCGAGCGTCTGTAGCCATCACGTCCGGCCTGCTGCAGAAACTCAACCGCGATGAACTGCAGGGCGTCATCGCACACGAAATAGCTCACGTAAAGAACCGCGATGTATTGTTGATGTCGTTGTGCAGCGTCCTCCTGGGGACTATCGTCATTCTAGCCTATTACGGCACATACATGCTCTTCTTCAGCTCCATGACTGGCGGCAGGAGAAGCTCAGGGGGAGGAGGCCAACTGCAGTTGATAATCCTTGCCGTGGGAATCGCCTTGATGATACTGGCGCCGATTTTCGCTCAATTGATCTACTTTGCCATCTCCAGGAAGAGGGAATACCTGGCCGATGCCTCCTCTGCCCTCTATACCAGATACCCGGAGGGACTGGCCTCCGCACTGGAAAAGCTTGGCGCTTCAACCCCACAATTGCAGTCGGCTAACAAGGCTACAGCCCCAATGTACATCATTAATCCCTTCCGCAAAAAGGGGAGACCGGCCACCGACCTCAGCAGCACTCACCCACCCATCTCAGAGCGGATACGTATACTGCGATCCCTGGCTGGGGGTGCCTCGTTCGCCGACTATAACGATGCTTTTCGCAAAGTCCGTGGCGGCGGCAGGGGGATTGTTCCTCCCTCCGCCATCGCCAGCGCCGGTGCCGTCGCGCTGCGGGCAGCAGGGCCAGAAGCTGTGCCGAAAGAGCCCGAACCGGGCAAAGTGGAACGCACGCGCGAGGTCTCAGACCTGATGTGGCGGCTGAGCAACTATAAGACCATCACCTGCGATTGCGGCACGAAGTTAAAGGTGCCGCCCAAACTCAAAAGGGCCAACGTCAAATGTCCACACTGCGGCCACATCAACCTGATCTGAGATCGGGGAAAGAAAAAAGGAGGGCTAATAATGCCTACCTACGAATATAGATGCGCCCAGTGCTTCTTTCAGTTTGAGTTAAAAAAGGGGTTCAAGGATGACTCGCCGGTTTCCTGCCCCAAATGTCACGGGCGGACACAGCGCCTCTTCTCCCCCGTGCCCTTCATCCTGAAGGGTTCCGGCTTTTATAGCACAGACAAAGAGAAGAAGTCCTG
>JBHIBU010000228.1:0-1655 GCA_046759245.1 Dehalococcoidia bacterium
TCCACCAGGTTCGAAAATGGGCTCAGGGTGACCGATGATGAGACCCTTCGGGTGGTGGTGGCTGTGCTTGCCGGGGTGGTCAATAAGGAGCTTGTGGCCGCCATCCAGTCGCTGGGGGGGCGAGCTATGGGCTTGAGCGGCGTTGACGGGGGCTTCATCGAGGCCAGGATTAAGGATGCCGAGCTTGGCTATATAGGGGAGGTAATAAACATTAACCCAGAGCCTGTAGAGATGCTTCTAAAAGAGGGCTATATTCCAATAATCGCTCCTTTAGGTTTGGAGGCCATGGGCGAAAAACTCAATATCAATGCCGACACTGCCGCCGGTGAGATCGCTGCTGCCCTCTCGGCGGAGAGGCTTATTTTGCTTACCGACGTCGCCGGCGTTATGGATGGTTTGGGGAAATCGGTCCCTCGTTTATCAGTCGGCGAGGCGAGATCGCTCATCGACTCCGGTGTCGTTTCCGGGGGGATGATCCCCAAGGTGGAGGCGTGCCTGCGCGCCCTGGCCACGGTTCCCATGACTCAGATCGTCGATGGCAGAGAGCGCCACGCACTAATTGAGGCCATCGCTGGGAAAGGAAGCGGCACAACAATCGCTTGAGAAGAGGAGAAGGAGATGACCGATTGGCAGAAGATGGAAGAGAAATACCTGATGAATACCTTCAAGCGTCTGCCGGTAACCCTGGTTCGAGGGGATGGGGCCAGGGTCTGGGACGACAAGGGTAAGGAGTATCTGGACTTCATTGGTGGCTTTGCGGTGAATGTCTTGGGGCATTGCCATCCTGAAGTAGTCAATGCCTTGGCCGAGCAGGCTCGCACCCTGATCCAGATATCGAACCTGGTTTACAGTGTGCCCCAGATACGCCTGGCGGAGCTGCTTATTCAAAGTAGCTGCTGTGACAGGGTCTTCTTCTGCAATAGCGGAGCGGAGGCCAACGAAGGGGCGGTGAAGCTTGCCCGCAGGTATGGCAAGCTTCATCTGGGTGGCGCCTATGAGGTCATCACCGCGATGAACTCCTTTCATGGTCGCACCCTGGCTATGGTCGCTGCCACAGGACAGCCGAAGTATCAACAGCCCTATACCCCGCTCCCCAGCGGCTTCATCAATGTGGAGTACGATAATATCGATGCCATCAAGGTGGCCACAGGTAAAAAGACCTGCGCCGTGATGCTGGAGGTGATCCAGGGCGAGGGAGGGGTGAACATCCCCAAGGAGGATTACCTGAAGGAGGTGCGCTCCTGGTGCGACGAAAAGGGTGTCCTGCTTATCCTCGATGAGATTCAAACGGGGATGGGGCGAACGGGAACCCTCTTCGCCTACCAGCAGTCTGGTATTGAGCCGGACATCATGACCCTGGCCAAGGGGCTTGCGGGTGGCGTTCCCATTGGAGCCCTCCTGGCAAAGGAGAGGGCCTCCGTCTTTGAGCCTGGGGATCATGCCTCCACCTTTGGCGGCAATCCCCTGACTTGCGCTGCGGGCTATGCCACCTTGAAGTATATTTTGGGGCATGATATCGTTGAAAATTGCCGCAGTATGGGAAACTACCTGATGTCTTGCCTCGACAGCCTGAAATCGAGGTTCGATTTTGTTGTTGAGGTCAGAGGACGCGGTCTCCTTGTCGCCCTTGAATTCTGTAGCGACATCGCCGAGGG
>JBHIBU010000229.1:0-1644 GCA_046759245.1 Dehalococcoidia bacterium
AGTAGGGTGGCCGTCTCCAGAAGGGAGACCGAATCCAGATCAAACACTGACTTGGCCTCGGGGTGGTCGCCCAGGGAGATGTAATCCCCGGTGAGGCAAAGCACATTCTCGATTCCCAGGACATGGGCACAGAGGAGGTCGGACTCCAGAGCGATGCGGTTACGATCGCGACAAGTCATCTGGAAGACTGGCTCAAGCCCCCGCTCCTTGAGAAGGTGACACACTGCCAGCGAGCCCAGCTTCATTACCGAGCTCTGCTGATCGGTGACATTTATGGCATCCACCCCCCCTCGGAATAGCTCGGCATCCTCCAGCATCTCCTCGATGTCCACTCCTTTGGGGGGGCCGATCTCAGCAGTGACCACAAACTTGCCCGACTTGAGGGTCTCGCTGAGATTGCTCATGGCGCCACCTCCAATTCCACTTAAAGCATACTATAGACCAGCTAGCCCGTCAAGGTTGCCTATTCGCCCATGACCTGGAGGACTATCTCTCTTGACCGGGGGCGATTGTCAAAATCCACCACCACGATCTGCTGCCACGTGCCCAATGCCAGGGTTTTATTGGTGAAGGGCACCACCAGAGAGGCACCCAGGAGCGAAGCGCGCACATGGGAAAATCCATTGCCGTCTCCCCAGGCACGGTCATGCTGATAAGGGATACCCCTGGGGACAGCCCTTTCCCACATGCTTTGGAAATCGCTAAGGAGCCCAGATTCGAACTCAATGGTGGAGATGCCGGCTGTTGAGCCCACCAAAAAGAGGGTTACCGTGCCCGAATCGATGCCTGAGTTAGCGACCTCCTCCCTCACTTGAGGGGTGATGTCGATGAGATCGCAGTTTCCCTTCGTCCGAAGGCCTATTTTATGTGTAACCACCATATTCATCGCCTCCTTTTTCGTCCTCCCAAATGATCTCCCCCAGCTCAAATATAGGGCCGTCCCAGCAAACCAGCCTCAACCCTCTTTTGGTCTCCAGGGCACAGCCGTAGCAAGCGCCAAACCCACATCCCATCCTCACCTCCATAGAGACCTGAACTCGCTTTCCCTTGAGCCAGTCCAGGCCCGCCATCGCCTTGTACATCGAGACAGGGCCGCAGGCGAAGATTTGACCAGCCTCAGCGGCAAAATCGGCCAACAGATCGGTTACCAGACCCCTTCTGCCCGCTGAGCCATCCTCCGTAGCGAAAAAAGGCTTCGCCTCTGCGGGAAGCAGGTGGCTGGGGTAAAGCTGGGCTTTAGTGGGCGCTCCCAAAAGCAGGGTGACCTGAGAGCCCTCAGCGAGCCCCCTTTCGGCAAGGGCGATGAGTGGGGCAATGCCCATGCCCCCAGCAACCAGGAGCAGTTTGTGGGAGTGAACCTCGAATCCATTACCCAGCGGTCCCAATAGATCGATGATGGCCCCCCTTTTGCGCTGAGCAAGCCAAGCTGTGCCCCGACCGACGATAGCGAAAAGGAGGGCTAGCTGGGAGGGGGAGGAGAGGGGGGCAACCCGATGGATGCTCAAGGGGCGTCTCAGCAGGGGATCGTAGCCCTCGCTGCAGCGCACCATCACGAACTGCCCCGGCTCCGCTTCAGAGGCGATCTCAGGGGCCTCAGCCCAGAGGAGATGGATGCCGGGCAGGATCTCCTCATTGGAAAGGACG
>JBHIBU010000230.1:0-1618 GCA_046759245.1 Dehalococcoidia bacterium
GAATTCACTCCGCACGAGGGTGGGCGCTATCATACACCCGGCGCATGCGCTCGGTTGTGAGATGGGTATAGACCTGAGTAGTGGAGATATTGGCATGCCCCAGCAATTCCTGAAGCTCCCTGAGGTTCATCTTCCCGCTATGCAGCAGATGGGTAGCTATGCTGTGGCGCAGGACGTGGGGGGTTATCTCGGCCTCGATCCCCGCTTTCTTGGCATAACCCTTAAGGATCAGCCAGAAACCCTGCCTTGTGAGCCGCTGACCCCGCCGGTTGAGGAATAGAGCCGTCTCTCCGGTGGCCCCAAGGAGACGGGCACGGACATCATCAAGATAGCCTTTGACTGCTCTGATCGCCTTGCCATGAATGGGGATGATCCGCTCTTTAGAGCCCTTACCAAAACAGCGCACGAAGCCAGCTCGCAGATTTACATCGCGCACGTTAAGCGATACCAACTCGGTCACCCTCATCCCAGTGGCATAAAGCAGCTCCAGCATTGCCTTGTCTCGTTTCCCCTCCGGGGTGGAACGTTTATCCGGCAGCTCCAGCAATCTCTCGACCTCATCAACCGAAATCGCCTTGGGCAAGGATTTCCCCACCTTGGGACCGGCTATACCCTCCGCTGGGCTCTTCTCCAGCCTGCCCTCGGCAACCAGGAAGTTAAAGAAGGATTTAACTGCAGCCACCTTGCGTGCCATCGTGGCCGGGGCATAGCTCCGCTCCCTGAGGTTGACCAAGTAGTTCAGCAGCAAAGACCGATCAACAACTTCCCAGCCTAGCTGAGCCCCTTCACTCTTGGCGGTTTGCTTACGCACGAACGCAGCAAACTGGCTAAGGTCATTTCTATATGCGTCGAGTGTGTTGTTGGAAGAACCTTTTTCTACTGAGAGAGCAGAGAGGAAGTTTGCAATACCCTCATCCATGGCGACCCTCCAGAGTTAATTAGGGCATTAGCCTGGTATTCTCAAAGGGGGCAAGTCAAGACATCTCTCCTTGCACACCTCTTGATAAATAAGCGCTAACTCCTTGTCAAACAGGGCCCTCTTCCGCTTAACCGCCATAGCCCTAGCACGTGCCAGGATTTCATGGGCTAAATCATCTGGGAGATCAATTCCGAATTCGTTAGCGAACTTGAAATGAATAGTGTGAGAACCGCTATGCTTGCCCACCAGGATCTGCCGCTCCGAGCCTACTTCCTCGGGGGAAAAGGCCTCGTATGTACGTGGGTGCTTAAGCACCCCGTCGGCATGTATACCTGACTCGTGGGCAAAGATGTTGTCCCCGGTGATCGCCTTGCTGGCTGGTAAGGGTCGCCGTGCAACTTCAGCTACGTATTGGGAGATAGCGCGAAGTCGGGTGGTGTCGATGCCGAGATCGATTTTCTCAATATGTTTCAGAGCCATAACTACCTCGGCAAGGCAAGCATTGCCCGCCCTCTCGCCCAAACCGTTGACCGTGGTATTGACGTATCTGGCCCCTGCCTTGATACCCGCTATGGCATTGGCTGTAGCCATACCAAAATCGTTGTGAGTGTGCATCTCGATATCGATACCTACCTCATCGATCAAGCGGCAAACTATTTCGTAGGTCCTGAAAGGGTCCAAAACGCCAACGGTATCACA
>JBHIBU010000231.1:0-1615 GCA_046759245.1 Dehalococcoidia bacterium
CATGAAGATCGTCGTCTGCGTAAAACAGGTCCCTGATCCCAACTCAGTGGATGTCGACCCGGTGACGGGCGCCATCGACGAGGAGCGACTCATATACGTGGTCAATCCACCCGATAAATGCGCCGTTGAAGAGGCGGTCCGCATCAAGGAGTGGCTCGGGGAGGGGGAGGTGGCCGTTCTCACCCTGGGACCGCCGCAGGCGGAGGAGACGCTGCGCCAGTGTTTGGCCCTAGGGGCAGATGGCGCCCTTCGCCTGTGGGACAGGGATCTGGAAAACCTTGATGCCCTCTCCATCGCCTTGGTGCTGGCGGAGGCCATCAAAGGCATGGGGTATGACCTGATCTTGTGCGGCGTGGAGAGCACCGATTGGGGCTCTGGGCAGGTGGGCGCTGCCATAGCGGAGTTGCTCGGCTTGCCCCAGGTATGCGGCATTACCGAGCTGAAGATGGGGCCCGATGGACGCAGCGCAACGGTGCAGCGCAAGCTGGAGCGGGGGGAGCGGGAGGTGGTAGAGTGCCCCTTGCCTGCCCTGTTCACCGTCGACGCATCACTGAATGAGCCCCGCTATCCCTCCCTGCCCTGCTACATCGAAGCCTTAACTAGGGAGATCCCCTTTATCGATCTTCAGGCTCTGGGCATGCGGCGAGGCTCGCTGAGGATAGAGAGTGCGCCGAGGATTTTGGGCATGTCACCGCCGCGCCCCAGGCCCAAGAAGGTGTTCACACCCGACAGCAAGCTATCCGCCTTCCAACGCATCGACGCCATCCTATCGGGAGGGATGGTGGAGAGAAAGAGGACCATGATCGAGGGTTCGCCCCAGAAGCTGGCTGAGAGGATAGTGCGCTTTCTTGTGGAACGGCGAATTATTGGCTACTAGGGCTTATTCTATCAAGCTTGCCTCCACCCTTGCTCAAGCCTCTTCTTCTTGATATACTCTGCGAAGGGTGGAGAGGAATTCTACCCACGGAGGAGAATTATGGATTGGACCCCGGTCATCGATTGGCTCGTTTCTCACGGTGTTCGGATTCTCATCATCCTCCTCATCAGCGCCGCTCTATACTTCGCGTTGAGGAGGCTGGTTCCGCCAGCGCTGAAGCTTTCCATCGAAAAAAGGGGAAGGGGTAAGAAGGCCGAGGAAGAGGCGGAGAAGAGGATAAAAACCCTCTCTCGATTATTCGTGGGCACGGGAGCGGTGCTCATTATAGTGGCGGGCACCTTCATGATCCTCTCTGAGATAGGGATTAACATAACCCCGGTGGTCGCTGGATTTGGCATCGCCGGCATTGCCATCGGTTTCGGCGCCCAGAGCCTGGTCAAGGATATAATCGCCGGAATTTTCATCGTCGTGGAAAGTCACTATTCGGTGGGCGATTGGGTTCAGATCGCCGATATCGGCGGCAGTGTGGAGGAGATAAACCTGAGGAGAACTGTGCTCAGGGACTTCGATGGCACAGTGCACGTCATACCCAACGGTGAAATCAGGGTTGCCAGCAACTTCAGCAAGGAGTGGGCACGGGTTAACCTCAACATCTCCGTAGCTTATGGCACCGACCTCGACCATGCCATCTCAGTCATCAACCGGGTGGGAGCTGAGATGGCCGAGGAGCCGTACTGG
>JBHIBU010000232.1:0-1553 GCA_046759245.1 Dehalococcoidia bacterium
CCTTCATCCTGAAGGGTTCCGGCTTTTATAGCACAGACAAAGAGAAGAAGTCCTGGTGGAAGAAGCCGGGGATGGAGGAAAGCATGGCCGATGCAAAGCTAGAGGTAGATAAAACCCAGAAGGATGATTAAAGGATACTTGGAGGAGTTGCCATGCCTATTTACGAATATCGCTGCCTAAAGTGCGAAAAAGACTTCGAACTGATGCGCCCCTTCAGCGAAGCGGATGAGCCTGCCCCCTGTCCCGATTGTGGCTCGCCGGGCGAAAAGCTGATCTCCGCCTTCGCCTCTACAAAGGACTTCGACATCAAGGGGCCCTCAAAGCCCGCCTTCAGGGAACCCGCCAAGAAGCGTAAGAAGCGGTCCCAGCCCTCCCAATAGTGAGCGGATTTGGAAAATGACTTATGGAAAAAATAGCTGAATCTTACATTATTATCGGGTATTCCTTGCCCCCCCCGCAACCCTTAAAGGGGTTCGATCCTTCCCTCGCTCACCTGGAAGAGCGCCGCTTGAGCAAGAAATTCTGGGGCGAATCGGTCGAGGTCTGTTGCTGTGATCACCACCTGCTCATAGGAAGAAATGGACTCAAGCAATTGGTGACGCCGCGTTGAGTCCAGCTCGGAGAGCATGTCGTCCAGGAGCAGGATGGGGTGCTCGCCTATCTTTGAGTGAAGGAATCTGGCCTCAGCGAGCTTTAGGGAGAGGGCAATGGTGCGCTCCTGCCCTCGAGAGGCAAAAACATTCATATCTATGCCATTAACGGAGAATTGAAGGTCGTCGCGATGGGGACCCACCAGGGTCACCCCCTGGGCGATCTCTCTGCCTCGAACTTCAATTAGCCGATCCATAAAATCGCCTTCGCCTACGCTTGGTATGTAGCCGATCTTCAATACCTCTTTGCCCCCCGTGAGCTGGTGGTGGATCGGCTGAACAAGGTCGTTGAGCTCAGCCACCATGAGCTGGCGTTGCACCATAAGATAGGAACCGTTTTCCACCAATTCGCGGTCCCAAAAATCGAGCTGGCTCGCTTCTGCACGGCGCTCTTGAATCGATCTGAGGAGGTGATTTCTCTGTAGGAGAACCTTGTTATATCGCTGGAGAGAACGCAAATAGCGAGGGTCGATCTGGCAATGGGTCAGGTCCAGGTGACGACGGCGAAGGGAGGGGGCACCACCAATGAGTTCGATGTCTTGGGAGCTAAAGAGCACCTCATTTACCTGACCAACAAGGTCGATGGCGCGGCGGGGAATGCCATTTATCCTTATCCGCTTTTGAGCATGCTCAGTATCCGCGGATATCCCCCTAATGGCGATCTCCACCTGAACCCTCCCCCTCCCTCTCTCGACCTGGGCAAGAAGGCGAGCCACGGGCATCCCCTCCCTTGGGGTAGACCAATTGATCAACTCCCTCTCCGTAACAGCGCGATGAGATTTGGCTGTGGCCAGCAGATAGATGGCCTCCAAAAGGTTGGTCTTCCCCTGAGCATTATCGCCCCGAAGCACCATCAGGTTTTTGGGCAGGTCAAGCTCCAGGCGCTCATAGTTGCGGAAGTTG
>JBHIBU010000233.1:0-1552 GCA_046759245.1 Dehalococcoidia bacterium
AAACCAGCGCCAAGCCACCTCGGCTTAGAAAAAGGATGGGGGACGGCTGATAAAACGGATGATATTGGATAAAATCCTTTGCTGGGCTTCTGATAGCCATTTCATTTTTGACGGAGCTACCGCCTCCCAAGAACCGGATCCTCTCCACTTCCTCCAGAGGAGGTAGACCATAGAATTTCCACCAGGGTGAAAAGAGGCCTCAGGTTCTACGATGGGCTCAGCCACCAGGGTCTTTTCTCCCTGCCCAAGAACCTCAGAGAGGCAATGGATAAGGAGAGAAGGATCATCACCGAGAAGGAGCCCCTCTATATTTACCAGCCCTAGCCTCGCCCCCCGGAAAGCCTTGGGCCCCATGTTGCGCCCTTTCTCAGACCAAGCCGTAATGTTATAATCTAAGCATGGATGTCCTTGAGGGGCTGAACCCGGCTCAGCGGGAGGCGGTGGAGGCGATTGAGGGGCCGGTGCTCATCCTGGCTGGCCCCGGCAGCGGCAAGACCAGGGTCATCGCCCATCGGGTCGCCTACCTGATCAAGGTCTGGGGGGTCAGTCCCTATCGCATTCTGGCAGTTACCTTCACCAACAAAGCGGCAAGGGAGATGAAGGAGCGGCTTTACCACCTACTCGGCAGCTCGGTGGAGGAACTGACCCTGGGAACCTTCCATGCCACCTGTGCCCGCATCCTGAGGAGAGAGGCGGCCCACATATCGCTGGACCCAAGGTTCGTCATTTACGATGACGATGATCAGCTCAGCCTGGTCAAGCGCAGCCTTCAGGAGTTAGACCTCGACCCAAAGCGCTATGCCCCTCGCGTTTTCCTTTCCGCGATATCGTCGGCGAAGAGCCGCCTCTTCACCCCCGATGATTATGTCAAATATTCTCGGAGCTATTTCGATGAGGTGGTGCAGCGGGTTTATCAGCGCTACCAGGCGCTCCTCGATGAGAGCAAGGCACTGGACTTCGATGACCTGCTGATGAAGACCGTCTATCTCTTTCGCCATTGCCCTGAGGTCCTCTCCAAATATCAGCAGCGCTATCTCCACGTCCTCATCGACGAATTTCAGGATACCAATATCGCCCAATATATTCTGGCAAAGCAGGTGGCGGGGGAATACCGCAATATATGTGTGGTCGGCGATCCGGATCAATCGATATATTCCTGGCGCTTTGCCGACCTCAGGAATATCCTCAGCTTCGAGAGCGATTACCCCGATGCCAAGGTTGTTTTTTTGGAGCGGAACTACCGCTCCACCAAAACGATCCTCGAGGTGGCGCAGCGCGTGATCTCAGCCAATCGCCAGCGCAAGGAGAAGAGGCTGTGGACGGAGAAGGAGATCGGGGTGCCCATAGCCGTTGCTGAGACCTACAGCGAGCAGGAGGAGGCCCAGTTTGTGGTCAGCGAGGTGGAAAACCTGGTGAGCCAAGGGCTCTTCAAGGCCGTTGATTGTGCCGTGATGTATCGCACCAACGCCCAGTCGAGGGCTGTTGAGGAGTCCTTCCTTCGCTACGGCATGCCCTACAAGCTGGTGGGTGGCATCCGCTTCTATGAGCGGCG
>JBHIBU010000234.1:0-1544 GCA_046759245.1 Dehalococcoidia bacterium
GATGCCCAGACGCTGGCGATCCAACTGAACACAGGGGCGCTGCCCATCACCCTTCATGAGGTGAGGACACAGAAGGTCGATCCCACCCTTGGTGCCGAGTCTCTGGAGAAGAGCCTGATGGCAGGGATAATCGGGTTGGCGCTGCTCCTTCTTTTTATGATCGTTTACTATCGGCTCTCCGGCGTTTTGGCATGTATTGCTTTGCTGATATATGGTGCTATCGTGCTCACCATTTTCAAATTATGGCCGGTTACCCTGACCCTGGCAGGAATTGCTGCCCTGATCCTCTCTATAGGGATAGCCGTTGATGCCAACGTCCTTATCTTTGAGAGGATGAAGGAGGAGATAAGGTCGGGGAGAACCCTTGGCGCTGCTATTGAGACAGGCTTCAACCGTGCCTGGCCCGCGATCCGCGATAGCAATATCTCTACCCTTATAACCTGCGCCATCCTCCTCTGGTTTGGCAGCAGATTCGGCGCCGCCCCGGTGATGGGGTTTGCTCTCACTCTGGGTATCGGGGTGTTGGTAAGCATGTTCACGGCGATTATTGTTACCAGAACCTTTCTGCGCACTATTATCCTCACCCCCCTGGCAAGGAGGATATCGCTATTTCGACCATGATTGTGGGGGCAGCTAGGTGATCAACTTCGTTGGCAGAAGGAATTGGTATTTCCTCATCTCGGGGATCATTATCCTCATCGGGATCATTTTCCTCACCCCCGCTGGCCCCTTTGGCCTTGCCTGGGGCATCGAGTTCACCAGCGGCTCGATGATGATTCTGAGCTTCGAGCAGGAGGTGGAGCAGGCGGAGCTACAGGAGGAGATGGCAACCGTAGGCCACAGCGAAGCGATCATTCAAGGAACCGGGGAGGGCACTTTCATCGTCCGCACCAGCAAGCTGGAAGAGGAGGTAAGGGACCCCGAGACAGGGGAGATGATGACGGAGGAGGATGCTATAAGGAGGGCTCTGGAGGAGAGGTTCGGACCTGTTGAAATTCTAAGTTCCTACGATATTTCTCCCAGCATGGCTAGAAGTATTGCCAGCAACGCCGCCATAGCCGTTGCCTTTGCCGCGGTGGGCATTCTGCTCTACATCACCTGGGCCTTCCGCCGGCTAATGAGGCCCTTCCGCTTCGGCGTCTTCGCCATAGTGGCTCTGGTGCATGATGTGCTCATCGTTCTCGGCATCTACGCCTTCTTTGGTGCTTTCTTCCTTATGGAGATCGATGTCATGTTCATCACCGGCGTGCTCACCGTGATCGGCTATAGCGTGAATGACACCATCGTTGTCTTCGACCGCATCCGCGAGAACATAGCTAAAAGCCCCGGTGGCCGTTTGGAGACCACAGTCAACAATAGCATTATGGAGACTCTGGGGCGTTCCCTGAACACTAGCCTAACCACCCTATTCGTCCTGCTCGCTCTGTTCCTCTTTGGCGGGGTAACCATCCACAACTTTATCCTTGTCCTGTTAGTCGGCGTCATCACCGGCACTTATAGCTCCATCTTTATTGCCAGCCAGCTACTTATCGTCTGGGAGAATA
>JBHIBU010000235.1:0-1522 GCA_046759245.1 Dehalococcoidia bacterium
CCTTGGCACGCTCCAAAGCAGCCTGCAGCTCCGGTGTTACCGTCAGCCTTGTGGCCGCGATGGGCCGGATGGCATTACAGGTTACGCCGTATCTGCCCATGTCCCGGGCCACCGTCCTGGTAAACCCGACTATGCCCTCTTTGGCAGCGCTGTAGTTGGCTTGACCCATGTTCCCCAGACCCGCTTCGGATGAGGTGTTGATGATGCGTCCGCTTCTTTGCTGTCTGAATATCACGCACGCAGGTCTGGTGCAATTGAAATGACCATAGAGATGGACCTTTATCACTGCATCCCATTCCTCCGGGCTCATATTGAAGACCATCCGGTCCCTGAGAATCCCGGCGTTGTTTATCAGGATATCTAATCTGCCGAAGGTATCGATAGCGGTCTTGATGATATTCTCCCCCCCTTCTGGGGTAGCTACGCTATCATAGTTGGCGACCGCTTCCCCACGTCTGTCTTTAATCTCCTTAACCACCTCATCGGCCGGCGAGGTAGCTTCTCCTGAACCATCGGGAGCACCCCCCAGGTCGTTAACCACCACCTTGGCTCCTTCCTCAGCCAACAAGAGAGCCTCAGCCCTGCCGATGCCTCGGCCAGCGCCGGTGACTACAGCCACCTTGCCCTTTAATCTATCGCCCATCTTTTCTTTTGACCTCCTTGTGTCTTTTTGCAAGCATTCAGCCCTTTCAATTAAAAGGGTCGCCAAATCCCCCTTAGTCCCCCTTTAGAAAAGGGGGATTTAGGAGGATTTGCTGTGAGCTGACGGCTTGAACGCTTAGTTATTATAGCACTATGTACGCTCAATGGCACTACTTAAGATATCGGCGAACTCGTGTTTCAACTCCCGCCCCATGAGCTCTGCTATCCCCTGGCGGACATCAAGGCCTTTATAAAGCACCCGGTATACCTGCTGAGCAATCGGCATCTCCACACCAAGCTCGCCAGCCAGCTTGAGGGCGGCAACAGTGGTGGTAACCCCTTCAGCAATGCCCGTCATGGAAGCCGTTATCTCCTCCAGAGGGCGTCCCTTGGCAAGCTCCTGGCCGGCAAAGCGGTTGCGGCTCAGTGGGCTGGCGCAGGTAGCCACCAGATCCCCCAGGCCAGCAAGACCGGCGAAGGTCAGCGGGTTGGCACCTGCCGCCACCCCCAGGCGGGTGATCTCGGCAAGCCCCCGCGTTATCAGGCCAGCCTTGGTATTATCTCCATAGCCCAGGCCATCGACCATCCCCGCGGCCAGCGCAATTACGTTTTTGAGCACGCCGCCCAACTCCACACCGACGACATCGGTATTGACATAAACACGAAACAGGGGTGAAGCCATCATCTTTTGCACCCTCGCCGCCACCGAGGCATCACGGGCAGCAACCACGGTTGTCGCCGGCAGACCGCGGGCGATCTCCTTGGAGAGGTTAGGTCCGGAAAGAACACATATATTTCGATGAAAACGGCGGTCAAGCTCTTCAGAGATCACCTGTGACATTCGCTTGGCGCTATCAACCTCAAGCCCCTTGGCAGCGCT
>JBHIBU010000236.1:0-1520 GCA_046759245.1 Dehalococcoidia bacterium
GCCTCCCTCAACGATGCGGCGGTCTCCTTATCAAGTTGAAGCCCTCTCTTGAGCATGACCAGCCCCGCCGCCGATGCCCCTAAATATCCTGTTACCGCAATCTGGTCTCCCGAAGCCGCCGCTGCCCGGGTGAGGATTTGATCTGAAGCAGTGCCAACCACAGCTACGCTGAGGAGGGCCAGGGGTGAGGCGACGAGATCGCCACCAGCGATGGCGACATCGAAGAGGCGCGCCAGCTCCACCATCCCTTCATAGAGCTGGGCCACATGCTCCACCTCGGTATCTCCCGGCAAGCCCAGCGAAACCAGGGCATATTTGGGACGCCCTCCCATAGCGGCGATGTCGCTCAAGTTCACAGCGAGCGCCTTCCATCCCAGCTCTCGCCAGGTAGTGGTGCCCAGGGTGAAGTGGACATCTTGAACGAGGGCATCGCAGGTGGCGAGCTGGATGGAGGCCTCGGTAGGCCAGGCGGCGGTATCGTCGCCAATGTCCACCAGGAGGGCCTCTCCCCTTGACCTGGTCACAATTCCAGCAAAGAGCTCGATAAGCCCATATTCCCCCAGCTCTGAGACCTTCATGGCAAGATTATACCCTCTTTCCTTCGCCGCTACAACTTATCTAGCCAAATCGAGGGAAAATTGATATATTTCTAGGGGTCAAGGTAAGGGAGGAGCGTTTTGGGTGTCACGTGCCACGCTTTTTATAATCGGGGCACCGGGTAGCATTGGGACGGTCTGGATTGTGGCAGGCGCTGCGCCAGTCCCACTTGCAGCTGTCGCAGAGGAAGATGTTCCTCCCCAGTCCTTTCTTGATCCTGAGCTTTGCTCTATGCCATAGGCTGGGACCCATGCTAACCTCCGCAAAAAGGAGATCGAATGTAATATACTACTTTAAAGCCCTTGAGGCAAGAGGGGAAGGGGGTGATCGCTATGCCCATAGTGAGGGTGCAGATGTGGCCGGGGAGGACCCAATCTCAGAAGGCGGAGCTGGCCAGGGTTATCACCGAGGCGGTGGTTACCATTGCCCACACCACCCCTGAGGCCACCATCGTAATCTTCGAGGATGTGGCCAAGGAGAACTGGGCCGTGGGCGGCGTCCTAGCCTCCCAGTCCTGATAACCCTTTGCTGCAATAGCCTTGACTTTGAAGCAAGGATATAGTATGTTTGCCTCTGTCTCGGGGCCGCTAGCTCAATGGTAGAGCAACTGACTCTTAATCAGTAGGTTACAGGTTCGAGTCCTGTGCGGCCCACTGGGGGAAGTGTCGGAACTGGCAGACGAGCATGACTTAGGATCATGTGCCTTAGGGCGTAGGAGTTCGAGTCTCCTCTTCCCCACCAGGCAAGCTGTCCAACAGAGGCCTTCCCAGAAATGGGGAAGGCTTTTTATTCCAGGGCGAGGCTTTAGCCTCGAGGGTCGGTGCTGAGCCCCCGCAGATACTCCTTGAAATCGGCGCCGATCTGGGGGTGGCTCAGGGCTAGGGCCACCGTGGCCTTGAGCAAGCCCAGGGGATTGCCGGCAT
>JBHIBU010000237.1:0-1515 GCA_046759245.1 Dehalococcoidia bacterium
CCCTCGTGATTTAGCTTGGTAGTATATCCGCCGTTCATTAATCGGCTTGAATAATTGCCATGGGAGGTCCACTAATTCTTGATCGCAGGTGGAAACAAACGTCCATTTCGTGCAGCCATGAGTTAAAAAAGGGGACGTGGATTCAATCCACGTCCCCTTCATATCTGCTAGCTAGAGCCCCAATGTTAGTTGCTTTGGTGCTCTGGCTTCTGCCTCCGCCTTAGCCTTTGCCCTCTCCATTCTTCGCCTCTCCTGCCTCGCCTTGACCCGCTGGCGATAGATCCACTCCTTTAGCTCCTTGAGGAGCCCCATCCGATAGTCGTCCAGGCTCTCCCTCCTCATCTCCTCCGGCACTTTGTCCCCCATCACCCTAGTCAAAAGATACTGGTAGATCTCTACCCAGTCCGAGGCTATCGGCTGAGATAGGGAGACGTTCGAGACATAGGCCAGGGCCTCGGCGTCGGTGGCGATCCCCTCCTCCCCCTTCATGAGCTGCGCCAAGCGTTGCATCTTTATCTCCCCCTTGAGCCAGTCGGGGAGCACGTCGGCCCAGCTCGGGTCAAAGACGATGATGGGATCCGTTAGGGCGCCCACCAGGACGTCGATCTGCTTGTCTATTCGGTTGTCCAGCTTTATCACCTCCTTTCCGTCGGTTTTGGGCAAAAGAAGGGTATCGACCAGGGCCTAGTTTCCTAAAACGCAATCTTCAGTTGTCTCGGCTTGCTGTCTTCCCGCTCCTCGATCTCCCCTCTGTGATGCTCCATTTCTGCCCTGGCCTCGGCGGTGAGGTCAACGATCCCATCGGTTTCGGCGCTCACATTGCCATCCCTGACGCTAGCTATCAGGGGCTCATACCATCTGGCGCGCCAGTATGCGCCGCGAACACAGTCGGGTTGCACCAGCAGCCTGAAGGTTTGGTCTCTTGGGCTTGGTGGCCAACCGACCGCCGGTCCTCGGTTTATGTCCTGCTCAAGGTGGACATCCTCCGGCGCCCTGTAGCTCTTGCTTGCGGTGTAGAGGTAGCAATCGGCATCGAAGTCCTTGGCCAGCGCCCAGATCCCCTTATGACCCACCCTGGGCAAAAGCGAAAGCAGGGCCTCCGCACTCTCCAGGAGGTCGGCGAGGGGGCAGTGGGCGATGTCGCCATAGACACCCCCTGTCTCCAGGTCAATGGTGATCGCCCCCGGCTTCAGCTTCGCCATCTCGGATCACCTCCTCTCTGTTCAGTTTTTGGGCATAGTGCAGGGATTGCCCAGACGCCGGCCTGGGCTACACCTTAAACATCGTCTGATGGACATAAGGCTCTGTCCCTGTTGCCTCCAGCTTCCCAGGGTTGACCAAGGGGTAGAAGGCGCAGAAGACGCAATCCCTGAAGGCATCCTTATCCCCAGCCCAGAAGCGCTCGACCACCTTGCACCAGCCAGGGCAAAAGCGATTGTTCACCTTTACCCGCTCCTCTTTGGCTCGGCACTCCAGACGCAAATATGCCACCTTGCCCTCCCCGCTCTGCGGGGT